>CAYRVA010000010.1:0-10660 GCA_964427645.1 uncultured Candidatus Saccharibacteria bacterium
GGCCGAATACCACTCGCCGATGAGCTTGATGTCGCGCTCGATCGATTCGAAGGCGGAGATCCAGGTGAGGCGCCGCCGGAGGATGTTTTTCACGTCGCGGGCGATCGTTTTGTCGGAAAGAAGTTTTTTATTGTCGCCCGCGTCGTTCACGACCTTCGCGATGCGCTCCAGCTGTTCGTCGAGGCGCCTGTCGAGCAGGCGGTGGCGCAGGAGCTGGAGGTTGGCGAGGGTCAGAAGCTCGACTGCGAGACCGAAATCCCCCTCGACGTCGAAAAGAAAAGCTCCGTCCCAGTCGATGACGGCGAGATCGTGCTTCGCGTATTTTATCTGGGTCGAAATGGTGTAATCCACTTCCTTTTGGTCCAGGTTGACCGTTTCGGATTTGAGCAGAGCGGCCATGGCCGGAGCATGGACCAAGAATTGTTCGGGGTCGCCCGCGTATCCGGAGACGCTGAAGATGGAATACATTTCGCTCCACTCGTCGTTGCCGCCCCGCTTTTTGAGGATCTTGTAGCTTTCGGCGTAGAGCTTCTGTTCCCACGTCGAGGTCGTTTCTTTGTCGAATATATCCTCGACGTCCAGAGACGCCTGGATGACCAGAATGTAGGGAGCATAGCCCAGGATGCTGAAGGTGACCTCGCGGCCCTCGATTTTCCTTTTTTCCTCGCCGATCGAGACGAGGTGGGGGACGGAGGAGGGAAAATAATGCGGACCGCTCTTTGCGGCCGGCGCGTGGAAGACATTCCCCCGGATGGCTTTCGGTACTTCTCCCAAAACCATCGTCGTGAGTTGATTCTTCATTAACGTTATTATACACTAGAGTCCGTGATACAGAGGCAACGTCTCGCCGCTATCCTTGTTTTCTTGGTCCTCCTCGCGATCGGAGCGGCCATTTTTGATTACGACCCGCTTTGGACGCAGATAAGTTCTTTCCGTCCCTGGACGCTCGGCCTGGACCTCGCGGGTGGGAGTTTGCTCACCTATAACATCGACCTTTCGAAAGTTCCGGCAACCGACCAGTCTTCCGTCGTCTCCGGCCTCCGGGACGTCATCGAAAAGCGCGTCAACCTCTTCGGCGTGAGCGAGCCCAAGGTTTATACCGAGCAAAGCGCCGGCGAGACGCGCCTCGTCGTGGAACTTGCGGGAGTGAAAGACGTCAATCAGGCTATCAACGAGATTGGCGCGACGCCTTTCCTGGATTTCCGCGAGGTCATCGAATCGAGCTCGACGCCCGCTTCGACTTCGACGCTCGTCGCTTCCTCGACCGATGGCGGTTATTCCTTCCTGGCCACGCCCTTGAACGGCCGGTACGTCGTCGGCGCCCAGGTCACTTTGGACCAGTACACGCGGCAGCCCCAGGTGGCGATCGAGTTCTCGAGCGAGGGCGCCAAACTTTTCGGCGACATCACGGCTCGGAACGTCGGGAAGCCCTTGGCCATATTTTTGGACGGCCAGCTGATCGAAATGCCGACCGTTCAGGAGGCGATCACGGGCGGAAACGCCGTGATCACGGGGCAATTCACCTTAGCCGAAGCCCAGACGCTGGCCGAGCGCTTCAACGCCGGAGCTTTGCCGGCTCCCATCACCCTCGTGAACCAGCAGACGATCTCTTCCGATTTCGGCTCGAACGCCCTCGATCGCGCCGTCTTTGCGGGTCTTCTGGGGACGCTCGGCGTGATGCTTTTTATGATCATTTATTACCGCAAATTCGGTGTCTTTGCGGCTGCAGCGCTTCTCATGTACATCGCCATTACGCTCGCGGTTTTCAAGATCGTTCCGGTCACTATGTCCCTTTCGGGCATCGCTGGATTCATCCTGTCGATCGGCATGGCGGTGGACGCGAACGTCCTTGTTTTCGAACGCACCAAGGAAGAGATCAAACGCGGCCTTAGCCATTACTCGGCGGTCGAAGAGGGCTTCAAAAGGGCCTGGACTTCCATCCGCGATTCGAATGTTTCGACCATGATCACGGCGGCGGTCCTTTATTACGGCACCTCGAGCTTCGTCCAGGGCTTCGCCCTCACGCTTTTCATCGGCGTTCTCGTCTCGATGTTCTCGGCCATCACGATAACCCGGACGATGATGAGGGTGTTTTACGGTCGGAGCGACGAAAAACAAAATGTTCAACGTTCTTAAATATAAAAATTATTTTCTCGGATTTTCCGCAACGCTGGTCGTCGCCGCTTGGGTTTGCATAGCGATCTTCGGTCTTAGACCCGGCATCGATCTCAAGGGCGGCACGGAATGGCAGTTCACGGTGGCGCAAAGCGGCGTGACCGCCGCGCAGGTCCAAGAGGCTATCGCGTCCGCTGAACAAGACCGAAACGTCCAGGTCACGGCCGAAAGCGACGGAAGCTTCCTCGTCAAACTCCCGGCGGTCTCCGAGGCGGAGCACCAGGCCGACTTGGTGACGCTCACCGGAAAGTTCGGAAAAGTGAACGAAGAAAGCTTTTCGAGCATCGGTCCGGCGATCGGCGCAGAGCTCGCCGTGAAATCGGAGTGGGCGATCGTCTTCGTTCTCGTCGCCATATCGCTTTACATTGCTTACGCTTTCCGCAAGGTTTCGGAGCCGAAGTCCTGGAAATACGGCCTTGTGACGCTCCTCACTCTGGTCCACGACGTCTCGATCCCGGCTGGGCTTCTCGCGGTCCTCGGGATTCTCTCGGGCGTCGAGATCGATTCCAACTTCATCGTCGCCCTCCTCGTCGTAATGGGCTTTTCGGTCCACGACACGATCGTCGTCTTCGACCGGATCAGGGAAAACGTCATCCTGCACCGCGGCAAAAAAACCTCTTTTTACGACGTGGTCAACACGAGCGTCCGGGAGACCTTTGCGAGGTCGGTAAACACCTCTTTCACCCTTTTCCTGGTCCTTTTGGCCCTTATCTTCTTCGGTCCGACCTCGCTTTTTTACTTCGTTCTCACCATCCTCGTCGGTACGATCTTCGGCACTTATTCTTCGATATTCGTCGCGAGCCCGCTTCTTTACATTTGGCGGGGTGGAAACGAGTGAGGATTCATGAGGGGGTTGACGCCCCAAGGGCATTGTGCTAGTATTTAAATCGATAAAAATAGTATGACCAAGGAAACGCAAAATATCGACCAGCTTCTCGAGGGTCTTTTCGCCGATTTCACGCCCAAGCAACGCCGGGTTTTGACCGGTCGTTTCGGCCTCAAGACCGGCGTCCGCCAGACGCTTCAGGCGATCGGCGATGAGCTCAAGATCACCCGGGAGCGGGTGCGCCAGATAGAGGAACAGGCCATCAAAAAGATCTCGAAGCGGGTGGAACATGAAGCCGCTTGGATATTGGAGGCGACCGAAAAGCACCTGCGGACTTCAGGCGGAGTGCGGCGCGAGGACGTCTTCCTCAAGGAGGTGGCTCACACTTTGCGCTTGCCCGCGAGCGTGAAATTCCCGGAACGGAAGCTTTCCTTCCTCTTCGTCGTCGCGAAACGTCCCGGTTTCGCCAAGGAGACCGATGAAATGAACGGCTACTGGTTCATCGACGACAAGGCCAAGGTTAAATTCCAGGATTTCGTGAAAGAGGTCAACGGTTTCCTCAAGTCCGCGAAGAAGGAAGAGGTCTTGAACAAGAAAACCTACCAAGCCTATTGCAAGAACCTGATCTCTTACCACCTGCTTTCCATTCCAAAGTTCTTCGGCACCAACGTTTTCGGCGATTTCGGCCTGCGCGACTGGCCCGAGATCGAACCGAAGACCATCCGCGACAAGGTTTATTTGGTCCTGCGCAAACATGAAGCGCCGTTGCACTTCGAACACATCGCGAACTACATCGCGAAATACGGTTTGGACAAGAAACCGGCGCACGTTCAGACCGTCCACAATGAGCTTATCAAGGACGATCGTTTCGTCCTCGTGGGTCGTGGTATCTACGCCTTGAAGGAGCACGGTTTCGAGAAGGGAACTGTCCGCGAGGTCATTGCGAAGTTTTTGAAAAAACACGGTTCCTTGAGCTCCACTGAGGTGGTGAAGCTCGTGAACGAGCAGCGCTGGCTCAAGGAAAACACCATCCTTTTGAACCTGCAGAACCGCCGTTATTTCCGCCGCACTCAAAGCGGTCGGTATGAGATCAGGGAAGCTTAAGAGCTGAAAACGGAAGTGCCGGGCGATCAGCCCGGTCTTTTGTTTCCGGGCGCTCGGCTCTTTCCAATCTATCCCAAAACATTACAATATACCTTATAAGGAGCTTATGTTCGCCGACCTAGCCAAAGAAATAGCGTCGTTTTTCGAGGAGCTCTTCAGTCACGAAGAAACCTGGGCGATCCTTTTCATTGCCGGCGTAGCCGGCGCGATCGCCATACCCTTCGTCGGGTTCGGCGCCCTCTTGCGGGCCTTGCTCGATTTCCTGAGCCTTACCTGGTGGTTGTGGCTGTTTCTGCTTTTCTTCTTCGTTTGGCGGTCACTTTGGTTCTATTGGCGGAACGAGATCTTCAAAGGGAAGATCGAATGGGCCTTCCTCGAGCTCCGCGTCCCGCGCGTGATGGAAAAAAGCCCGCAGGCGATGGAGCAGGTCCTCTCGACCCTGAACTCATTCCGGGGAACGGCCGATACTTTCAAGGACAAGTACATCGATGGTATCATCACGCGCTGGTATTCGCTCGAGATGGTCTCGTTCGGCGGCGAAGTACATCTTTTCATCCGTTGCCCCAAGGACCTGGTCCAGGTCGTTGAGGCCGCTTTCTTCGGCTACTACCCGGACATGGACATCCTGGAGGCCAAGGATTACATGGAGCTCTTGCCGAAGAGCATGGAGGAGATCGACGGCAAGGACATGGATTTCTGGGGAACGGAGATGGTCCTGGACAAAGAGGACGCTTACCCGATCAAAAGCTACAAATATTTCGAAAGCGAAGCGGAAGAAAAACAATTCGACCCGATCTCGTCCTTCCTCGAGATATTGGGCAAAGTACAAAAAGACGAGACTCTCGGCATCCAGATCCTCCTCGAGCCGGGCGACCCGAAATGGAAAGACGAGTGGAAAGACCTCGTGGAAGAGTTGAAGAAGAAAAAACCAGCAGCCGCACCCGGCGAAGTAGACGCAGCGCCTGTGATGCGTTCCCCCGGGGAAACGGACGTCTTGAAAGCCGTTGAAATGAACCTTTCGAAACCGGCTTTCAAAACGCTCATCCGGTGGGTCTATCTCGCGCCCAAGAACACTTTTTACAAAAGTTTGACGCGCGGCGGCGTCGTATCGGCCTTCAACCAGTACAGCGCTTTGAACTTCAACGCCTTTAAGTCCAACCGCGACGTCGTGACCTCGACCGACCCGTGGCGGAAGCCTTATCTCTTCGCGAAGAGTCGTCTCAGAATGCGCAAGCGCCGGATGCTCTTCAATTTCCTTCACCGGGAACTGCCGCCCCAGACGGAAATGGGGCACTTCGTCGCTTCAACGCCATTTACGCGGACGAAGAAGACCAAGCGTTACCACTTGAACCTCGAAAGCGTCGCTTCTCTTTTCCACCTGCCGACCGGCGTGGTGCTCACGGCGCCGCACTTGCCGCGGATGGAGAGCCGTAAGACCGGACCGCCCGCTGGGCTTCCGATCTACGGCGAGGAAGAGGAGATACAAAAGTTCACTTAAAAGCATGCCGCCCTTCAGCTTCCTAACGCCAGTTTTTAATGCCGTCCTCGGACTGCCGTGGATGGGCTTTTACGACGTTGCTCGCGTCGTTTTCATAGTTTTGGATGTGGTTCTCGTATTCGCCTTGGTCTACACCTACCGGCGGGCGCTCGAAGTCCGGCCGCAGAACTGGTTCTACGGTACTTACACGCCCGGGGTAGCCCATAAACATGCTTTCGACGTGCCGCGCTACCGCAAGCATTGGGGGGAGATCAAATCTCACGCTGAAGACTCGCCGCCGCAATCACTGACCTTGGCCGTCATCGCCGCCGATAACCTGGTGGACGATGCTTTGAAGGAAATGGGCCTCGAAGGGGAGCACATGGCCGATCGCCTGGAGCAGCTCCACAAGGCCGATTTGCCGAGCCTGGACGATATTTGGCGGGCGCACCGCATCAGGAACGATCTGGTTCACACCGTCGGTTTCACGCTTACGCCGAACGAAACGCGGGAAGTGCTCGAGGTTTACGAAAAATTCCTTCTCGAGCTCGGAGCGCTCGAATAATCCGCTATGGCGAACAATGTTCGCGAGACCAGGATCCAGTCCGTCAAATTGGCGCCTCCTCCTCCCGGTTTGCCGACCTATGGCCGAGCGACGCCATCCGAGGCGTCCTTCATCGGCCGGACCAACTACGTCGCGGCCCTCGAAGAGAAGAAATTCATCTTCGGCCTCAAGCGTTCCGACCGCCTCCGTCACGTTTACGTGGTCGGCAAGAGCGGTGTCGGGAAATCAAAATTCCTTGAAGTGATGGTGCGGCAGGATATCGCCGCCGGCGAAGGCGTCTTTTTCATGGACCATCACGGTGAGCTTATCGATTCCATCCTGAATTTCGTTCCCGAAGAGCGGATCAAGGATGTCGTCCTGATCGATCCGACGAGAGACGGGGAACTGCCGGCCTGGAATCCTCTCCAAGGGGTCGCCCCGGAAGCGCGCCACCAATTTGCCCAAAGTTTCGTTGAAGTAATGGAAAACCAGTTGAGCGGCCACTGGAATCTGCGGCTGGAACATCTCGCCAGAATGCTCGCCCTCGCCCTCTTGGACCGCCGGGAAGCGAACCTGGATGGAATGGTCCGCATGCTCCGCGACGGCCAGTTCCGCGTCGAAACGATTCCGCGCCTAAAAGACGAAGCAGTGCGCCATTTTTGGGACGCGGAGTTCTCCGGCTGGAAGGAAAAATTCGAGGCCGAAGCTTTTCTGCCGCTTTTGAACAAGCTCACCCAGATCCTGCGTCAGCCGGTGCTCTCCAGGATGTTCGGCGCTCCGATGGGTAAGATAGATCTGGCCCGATGTTCGGTCGAAAAGAAGATAATCCTCGTGAATCTAGCCCGGGAGCGTGTCGGCGAGAGAAACGCGGATTTTCTGGGAGCGCTTCTCATCGCCTCCCTGAAACAGATCGGCATGACCCGGCAGAGCGGCCGGCCGGCATTTTACGTTTATTTGGACGAATTCAACCACCTCGTTACGCCGACCTTCAAGAACCTCTTGAGCGAAGCCGGCCGTTTCGGTTTCGCCCTGACCCTGGCTCATCAGTATTTGGGCCAGCTTTCGGAAGACCTCATTTCGGCCATTTTCGCTAACGTAGGGACGGTCGCTGTTTTCCGGGTGAGCGGGGAAGACGCGGCCAAGCTCGAGCCGGAGATGGACCCGGTTTTCAAGGCGCGGGACATGATCAATCTGGGGACGCGTCAGTTCTACATCCGCACCGTGATCGACGGCGAGACCTACGATCCCTTCTCGGCCGAGGTCCTGAAAGTTCTGCCGCCGCCCCACCCCTCCTTCAAGGAAGCGATCTTGGCCAACATAAAAAGCAATTACGCGTTATAATGGATAGGTATCAGCCATGGCAGATGTAAACGATAAAGACGTCGTCTATTTCGGCAAGACCGATTTCAGGAACACGAACCGCCTGTTCGGCGTCAAGCGCCGGGACCGGCGGCAGCACATGTATGTCATCGGTAAGACCGGCACCGGCAAGTCGGCTCTTTTGAACAACCTCATCGTCCAGGACATCGCGAATGGCGAAGGGCTTTGCGTCGTCGACCCGCACGGAGAGCTTGTCGAGAGTATCCTCCAAAAGATACCGGAAGAGCGCGTCAAGGACGTCATTTATTTCAATCCGGCTGACCCGGATTTCCACATCGGCTTTAACGTCCTCGAGCTGCCCGACCCGAAGTATAAGCACCTCGCGGCCTCGGGGCTCATGAGCATCTTCACGAAGATCTGGTCCGGAGTCTGGAGCGCCCGGATGGAATATATTTTGAACAACGCCGTGCTCGCGCTGCTCGACACACCGGGCTCGACGCTTCTCGGCGTGACCCGCCTTCTCGTGGACAAGGATTACCGCCAGAAGATCGTCGCGAACATCAAGGACCCGGTCGTGAAGGCCTTTTGGGTGAGCGAGTACGAAGAATGGAAGGACCAGTTCAGGAACGAGGCCATCGCCCCGATCCAAAATAAGGTGGGTCAGTTCCTTTCGACCGCGATGGTCCGGAACATCGTCGGCCAAGCGAAGAGCACCATCGATATCTTCGACATCATGAACAGCGGGAAGATCTTCCTCGTGAACGTGGCGAAGGGGCGCATCGGCGAGGATAACGCGGCGCTCCTCGGAGCAATGCTCATCACGAAGATCCAGCTCGCCGCAATGGAGCGCGTCCGCATTCCGGAAGACGAGCGCATCGATTTTTATCTTTACGTCGACGAGTTCCAGAACTTCGCCACTGACTCGTTCGCGAACATCCTTTCCGAGGCCCGCAAATATCGCTTGGACCTCGTGCTGGCCCACCAATACATCGGCCAGCTCGTTACGGACGTTTCGACCAAGGTCCGGGACGCCGTTTTCGGCAACGTTGGCACGATGATAACTTTCCGGGTCGGGGCGGCCGATGCCGAGTTCCTGGAGAAAGAGTACGAACCGGAATTCATGGCCCAGGATATGGTCAACCTGCCGAACTACCATATTTACCTGAAACTGATGGTGGACGGCGTGACGAGCCGGCCGTTTTCGGCGGAAACGTTGCCGCCTTTCAAGGTAACCTCTTCGGAAAAAACGGTCTCGGACATCATCGAGTTCTCAAGGCGTCACTACGCCCGGCCGCGTTTCGCGGTCGAGGAGGAGATCAGTGATTGGGCCGGCGTAATGAGCGGCGGCAGCGGCGGGAGCGGCGGTTATCCGGTCATTTGTTCTTCCTGCGGCAAAGAAACGACCGTGCCGTTCGAACCCCAGCCCGGCCGGCCGGTCTATTGCCGCGATTGCCTTGCGAAGATAAAAGCGGGAGAACTAAAACCGGTTTGGATCCCGCCCGGTTCGGCGACGGCCAGGCCGGCCCGCCCGGCGGCAGCGGGAGAACTCGCTGGATTGGGAATAGAGTTCGAACAAACCGCGCCGGTCGCGGGAGGAGCGGCGCCGGAAAAAAAGACGACTGCGCCCGCGATGAGGCCGGCCGAGACTCGAACGCGTCCGTCGCAAAGACCGTTCCGTCGGCCTCTTCCGCAGCGCGATCCCGCCCCGACCTACGAAGAGGAAAATGCTCCGGCTCCGACCATGGCCGTTTCCTTGAGCGCTCTGGCGCCGAAAACCGAGAGTCAGAGCTCGAAGCACGAACCGGAAGAAGGGGAGAGCATCGACGAGCTGCGCGATTCGCTCAAAAAAGCCCTCACCGATCTCGAAAGCTAAAATAAGGAGGCCGGACCTCCATACTTTTTGGGGATAACTTTAGGCCTTTTCGACCCGTTCGACGTAAGCACCCGTCTGGGTGTTGATCCGAAGGATATCGCCTTCGTTGATGAAAAGCGGGGCGTTTATTTTCGCGCCGGTCTCGAGGGTTACCACCTTGCCGCCGCCGGAAGCCGTATCGCCTTTGATGGCGGGCGGAGCCTCGGTCACCTTGAGGTCCATTTTGATCGGCAGTTCGATGTTGATTATCTTTTCGCCGAACTTGTAGGCCGTCACTTCCACGCCGCCTTTAAGAAACTGGGCCGCATCGCCGATCGTGTCGGATGTGAGGGGAAAGCGATTCTTCGGGTTGCCCTTTTCGTTGAACCAGTACTCGCCGCGGCTTCCGTAGATGAAAACGACGGGTGTCATGTCGATCTCCGCTTCCTCGAAATCCTCGTTCTGGTGGGCGGAATACTCCTGCGTTTTTCCGGAAATGAGGTTCTCGATCTTGAGTTGCATCACCGGTTTTCTCTGCTGCATCCGGATGAAGGCGGATTCGAGAACCTTGAAAGGCGCTCCGTCCTTCAAAAATATCGTCCCGACCTTAAGTTCGTTGTATGATAACCTTGCCATAGCGTTCACTATTCTATTGAAAAGTGGCGCGAATTTCAAGATAATGGCCGCACCAATGAAGAAATCCGATACAAAGGTCTTTGTCGGCATGTCGGGCGGGGTGGACAGCTCCGTAGCCGCTTATTTGCTCAAAAAACAGGGTTACGATGTGACCGGCGTTTTCCTGCGTTCTTACAACCTGGACGGTTGCGCCGAGCGGGATGCCGAGGACGCCCGCCGGGCGGCCGAGCGTATCGGCATTCCGTTCTACGTTTGGGACTCTGAAGAGGAATACAAAAAGAAGGTGGTGGAATACATGGTGCAGGGATACGCGAAAGGGGAAACGCCGAATCCGGACGTGATGTGCAACAAGGAAATAAAGTTCGGCATCTTTTACGATAAGGCGCTTAGGGTGGGAGCGGACTTCGTGGCGACCGGGCATTACGTGCGCCTCAGAAACGGAAAGCTCTACGAGGCGGAGGATAAGAACAAAGATCAGTCCTATTTTCTGTGGACGCTCAAGCAGAGCCAACTCGCGCACTGCCTTTTCCCGATAGGCGATTATAAAAAGCCGGAGGTGAGGGAGATAGCTAGAAAAGCGGGCCTGCCGACGGCGGAGAAAAAGGACTCACAGGGTATCTGCTTTTTAGGAATGGTTTCGATAGAGGATTTTCTCAAAACGTACATTAAGCCCGTGCGCGGTAAAGTGGTGACGGTGGACGGCAAACGCATCGGCGAGCACGATGG
>CAYRVA010000011.1:0-10068 GCA_964427645.1 uncultured Candidatus Saccharibacteria bacterium
CCCTGACCGAACGAAAATAAGAAGCCTAACGGCGCCTTGAAGGGCGCCGTTTAGGTTAATAGATGTATTCGTCGACCAAGAGGCCGTCTCTGTCGAAGAGTAAGATCCGGTCGTGGCTAGGGTCGAAATTGATCAATCCCCCGATCCAGACGCGCCACTCGTTGGTGAAAAACCCGCTGTCGAATCGGTGTCGGCTGTAGCAAGTATTGTAATTGAACCGGCTGTTCAAAATGGCCTGGCAGGCCGGTTCGCCGGAGAAGTTATTGATCTGGTCAGGCGTCGGCACGCTGCAGCTCCAAAGAGAAAGGATGTAATTCTGGCAGGCGCCGGAGAACGTCACGATCTCCGAACGGTCGTAAACGGAGACACAGTTTTGAGGCAACGACGGGCTGAATTTATACTGGTTGTTCAAATAACCAATGCACTGGTTCATCCGGAAATTAACGCCGACCGGGCTCACACTGCTGTAAACGTTCAGCGTGTCGCCGGATCTTAAGAGGATGTCGCCGGAAGACTCAAAGCCGGAAGGATTGTAATCCGCGGCGGCGGTCGGGATCGTTGCTCCTCCTCGGTTGGATTTCAGGACCCAGCCAGTCACGTCGATAGGCGATTCGGAACCGCCGTAGGAGGCGGTTAAGGAAAATTGCGCGAGACTGCTCCAAGAAGAGGCGGCGGAAACGTTGCCTATCTTCACTTCGCCGTAATAAGGAGAAAGTTGCGCGGCGGTGAATCCTTCGGGCGGAGTCGGGGCGGGCTTTGGAGATCCGCCGGCGGGCGAGCTAACCGTCGTGGAAGCCGCGCTCCCGCCGGCGGAATAGGAAACATTCGGCTGCTCCCGGGTGAGACCGGACGGAACGTTGTAGTTCACCCTGAAAAGAGAACCGACGTTTCCGAACTTGACTCCCTGGAACTGCTTCGCGACCATGAAAACCGCCACAATGACGATGATCGCGATAACGACGATAAGAACTTTGCTCATAGGACGAAATTGACTATGCGGTCTTTCACGTAGACCACCTTTTTGGGAGCGGCGTTCCCAAGCGCCGCACCCGCCGTCGCGAGCTTCAAGGCCGCCTCCTCCGCTTCCTTCTGGCTCAAACCGGACGCTACCTTAACTGTACCACGATATTTGCCGTTGACCTGAACGACGAGGTCGACCGTCGTATCTTTGACCATTTTCTCATCGTAATGCGGCCACGCCTCGAGATGAATCGAGGTTTTGTTCCCCAGTTCGTGCCACAGCTCCTCCGCAATGTGCGGGGCGAGAGGAGCGATCAGTTTCAAAACGATTTCTTTGGCCGCCCGGGACATCGGCTTTCCCTCGACCGAATTCAAGCAGATCATCAAAGATGATATAGCCGTGTTGAACTTTATGTTCCGGATGTCATCGGTCACTTTTTTGACGGCGATGTTCACCGCCCGTTTCACGCCGTCGTCGTCCTCTCGTCCGCTTTCTCCGATGATCTTCGCACAGAAACGGGCCAAGAATCGGCTGACACCCAAGATCCCCTGCGACTTCCAGCTCACCATCGCCTCATGAGGCCCCAGGAACATCTCAAACATGCGAAGAGCGTCCGCTCCGAACTCTTTCACGACTTCGTCGGGATTAACGACGTTCCCTCGGCTCTTTGACATCTTCTCGCCGTCCGGGCCCAGGATGATACCGTGAGTCACCCGTCGGGCATACGGTTCGGGCGTCGGCACCAGCTTCCGGTCGTAAAGGAAGAGATGCCAAAACCGGGAGTATAAAAGATGGAGCGTTGTATGTTCTATGCCGCCGAAGTAAACGTCGACCGGCAGCCAATGTTTCATTTTATCCATAGCGGCAAACGCTTGCCCGTTCCCTGGGTCGGCGTAGCGCAGATAATACCAGGAGCTTCCCGCCCACTGGGGCATTGTATTGGTCTCGCGTTTCGCCGGACCGCCGCATTGCGGACACTTTACGCTCACCCAGCTCTCTATCGCCGCGAGAGGCGATTCGCCCGTTCCCGTCGGCTCGTACTTATCGACTTCCGGCAATTTGACCGGCAATTCATCGTCCGGCACCGGAACGATGCCGCACCTTGGGCAATGGATGAGGGGAATCGGCTCGCCCCAGTATCTTTGGCGCGAGAACACCCAGTCACGGAGCTTGTACTGCTTCTTCTTTTTTCCTCCGACGAATTTCGTAATCTCATCTTTCGCTTTCTCGCTATTCATCCCCGTGAATTTTCCGGAGTTGACCAATCTGCCGGCGCTTTCCCAAAACTCCCCCGGCTTTCCGCCGGAGATCACTTCGATGATTGGCAGTTTGAAATTTTTCGCAAAGGCGTAGTCGCGCTCGTCATGCGCCGGAACGGCCATGATGGCCCCCGTACCGTAAGTGGCGAGGACGTAATCGGCGACGAAGACCGGTATCGCTTCACCGTTGGCCGAATTTATCGCTTTGACGCCCTTGAGCTCCACGCCGGTTTTTTCCTTGCCTTCCGTGATCCTTTCTTCTTCCGTCTTTTTCTTTGCCTTTTCGATGTATTTTTTAACTTCCCCTTTGTTCTCTATCCTTCCTTCCAACTTATCTATAAGCGGATGTTCCGGAGCCAAAACCATGTAGGTCGCGCCGAACAATGTGTCCGGACGCGTCGTGAAAACCTTTATTTTTAAATCCGATTCCTTGACGGGAAACTCTATCTCGGCCCCTTCGCTCCGGCCGATCCAGTTCTCCTGCTGGACTTTCACGCTCTCCGGCCAATCCAAGCCCTTCAGGCCGTCGATGAGCTTGTCGGCGTACTCCGTTATCTTCAAATACCACTGGCGCACCTCTTTCTGGACAACCTCCGTCCCGCAGCGATCGCACTTCCCGCCGATCACTTCCTCGTTCGCAAGGCCGGTCTTGTCTTTCGGGCACCAATTAATGAGACCGGTCGCCTCATAGGCCAAGCCAGCCTTGAAAAATTGCAAAAATATCCACTGCGTCCACTTGTAATAACCGGGGTCGGTCGTGTTCACTTCGCGCGACCAATCGAAGCCCACTCCCCAGCTTTTTAGCTGCCTCTTGGCGTTCTCGATATTCCTTTGGGTCGTCAAGCGCGGATGGATCCCTTTTTTGATGGCGTAGTTCTCGGCCGGAAGACCGAAGGCGTCCCAACCGATCGGGTACATCACTTCATAGCCGTTCATCCGCAGGAAACGGCTGTAGGCATCTCCCGCGGTGTAAGGCCGCAGATGGCCCATATGCAATCCCTCGCCCGAAGGGTACGGAAACTCTACCAGGATGTATTTTTTCTCTTTCTTGCTGCCGTCCTTGGCGATATAGACGCCGTCCTCATCCCATTTTTTCTGCCACTTCGGTTCGATTTTCCCGAAATCGTAGCCCTTCATTAACTAGATTCTATATGAAAAAAACAAGGTTCTCAACTGATGCCGAAGAGCTTCCGGGCGTTACGCAAGGTTTGCGCGGCCATTTCCGCTACGCTCACGCTTTTGATCTCCGCCAGTTTTTTTACGACCTCGACCACGTAAGCCGGCTCGTTGCGCTTGCCGCGATAGGGCACCGGCGCGACGAAGGGCGCGTCGGTCTCGGAGAGGATCCGGTCGAGCGGAACGCATCCGACCAGCGACTCGTAGTCGGGCATGCCGGGCTTGGGCGGATAGGTTATGGCGCCACCGAACGTGAAAGAGAAACCCATATCGAGCAATCTTTCCGCCTCTTCCTTCGTACCGGTGAAAAAGTGAATGACGCCCGGCGGGTTACTTAGTATTTTGTATTTGGTATTTAGTATTTCGATCAAGTCGCCGAATGCATCGCGGCAGTGTATGACAAGCGGTTTTTCGGCTTCACGTGCCAACTCGATCTGCTTTTCGAATATTTCTTTTTGCCGCTTTTTAACCTCCTCTGTTCCATATTCTCTATTCTCTATTCTTGTGCCATCTATTCTGTAGTAGTCGAGCCCGCACTCTCCTATCGCGACCGTTTTCGGATCGCTCGCCATTTTTTTCAAATCGTCCCACAATTCCCTATTCTCTATTCTGTATTCTTCGCGAGCGGCATACTCTGGATGTAGGCCGACGGAAGCGTAGACCGGCTCGTTTTCGTGTTCGTGAGCCATTCGAACTGCGAGACGCGAATCTTCAATTTCGGTTCCCGAGTTCACCAGGCCGACGCCCGAAACGAGCGCCCTTCGGATGACCTCTTCGCTTTCCTCTTTGAGACCCGGGAGATTTGTGTGGGTATGGGCGTCGAAGAATTCAAGCATACGGGTTGAATTATACCGGAAATTTCCCTAGTATAAAGCCACGTTTCTTTAACAAAAAGGAGGTAGTGAAAAATGTTAGGCGTATTCGATAATGACGGAACGCTCACCGATTCGGCGAGGTTCTACTTTGGTGCGATCAATTTCGTCCTGGAAACTTTCAACGTGAAACCGGTATCCTTCCGGGCCTTCTCCCGCGAGATCACCGGCAATATTCCCGGCTTCTATTACGACCACGGTTTGCCGAAAAGCGTCAGAGTCGGGGAGATCGAGCGGCTGAGGAATACCTACATCCGGGATTACTGGACGGATTACCGCTTGATGGACCACGCGCGGGAACTTCTGCGCAGCTGTCGAAAGCTCGGCGTAAAGAACATCGTCGTCAGCCACAATGATTCGTGGATCATGAAACGCGGCTTTCAAAAGCACAAAGTGGACGGTCTCTTGGACAGGGTCATTTCGACTCAGAACAAAGAGAGGGTCCTGCGTAAATTGAAGAGGCAAGCGAACGGTGACGGTATATTCTTCGTCGGCGACACCTCCCGCGATGTCGAAGCGGGCAGAAAGGCCGGCGTGACGACCATCGGATTCCTCAAGGGACTTGAGCCCGAAGATATGGTCCGGGCGGCCAAGCCGGATTTCGAAGCCGAAACGCTCGGCGAAGTCCAAAAAATCATAGTTAGTCTGGTAAAGGCGCGGGGGTAACCCCGCTTTTTTATTCGCGAACGACAGAGGTCCCTACTTCACCCGCGGGAAGAGGATGGCCGGCTTTTTTATTCTCAATTGTTTGCCTTCCCAAGCGATGGCGGCGGTTATCTTTTCCGCCGTGCCGGGCAAAAACGGCTCAAGGAGAGCGGCCACGTTATCCAAGACGACGACCAGGCTCCAAACCACCCGGCCATCGAAATTCTCCCAAGGCTTGTGCTCGTTCACGTATCTGTCGCCGAAAGAGATCAAATTCCAAACTGCGGCCAGGGCCTCATTGAAGGCGTAAACGGCGAGTTTCTCCGCTGCCGTTTCCTTGGTTTCCTTGATCAGTTTGTCGATCGCGGGATCGATGTCGTGGGTTTTGAAGTTGCTTTCGCTCAGCTTCTCGCCCAGGGTCAGAACCCGCGCCGCAAAGTTGCCGAGACCGTTCGCCAAATGGGCGTTATAGCTTTCGGCGAACTTTTCCCAGGTGAAATCGCCGTCCTCGAAAGGCTGGAGATCGTGCAAGAGCCAGAAACGGAGCGCGTCCGTTCCGTACTTGCCGACGACGGCGAACGGATCCACCACATTACCCAAGCTTTTGGACATCTTCTGTCCGCCGGAATTGATGAAGCCGTGGATGAGGATCTGGCGCGAGGGCGGAAGACCCGCCGAGAGGAGCATCGCCTGCCACATCGCCGACTGCTGGCGCAGATTGTCCTTGCCGGCGATCTGGACGCCGGGCCAGAAATCTTCGAAATTGGCCTTGTTTTCCGGCCAGCCCAGGGTCGAGATGTAGTTCACAAGCGCGTCGAACCAAACATACATCACGTGTGCATCGTCTCCCGGCACCGGCACGCCCCACGGCATCTTCGATTTGAGGCGCGAGACGCTGAAATCCTGCAATCCGGCCCCAACAAAGTTCCTGATCTCTGAGAGCCGGTGGGAAGGCACGACGAAATCCGGATGCTTTTCATAAAGCTCCAAAAGCGGCTTTTGGTATTTGGAGAAGCGGAAGAAATAGTTCTCTTCTTCGATGGTCTCTATCTTCAAATTCGGGTGGATAGGGCACTTCCCGTCCACGAGCTCCGACTCGGTCTTTTCGAGCTCGCAGCCAATGCAGTATTTGATATCGTAGTTCTTCTTGTAGATGTCGCCGCTTCGGTCGCATCTTTTCCAAAACTCCCGGGCCGCCTCCACGTGGTGCGGGTCGGTCGTGCGTATGAAGTGCGTGTAGCTCAAATCCAAGGCTTTTTTCAGCCTGTCGAATTTGGCGGCGTTCTCATCGACATATTTTTGGATGGCGATCCCCGCTTCTTGGGCGTTGCGGTAGATCTTGAGTCCGTGCTCGTCCGTCCCGGTATTGAAAACTACCTCGTCACCGCGCGCCCGGTGATAACGGGCGATCGCATCCGCTTGAACGATCTCCAAAGCGAAGCCGATATGAGGATCGGCGTTCACGTACGGCAGCGTGGTCGTGATATAAAAGCGTTTCTTATCCATCCTAAAGTTCCAGCCCCGCCCGCTTTTCCCTCCGTTCCGCCATATAATCGATGATCTCTTGGATCAGGACCGAGATCGGCACGGCAAGAACTATACCGATGAAACCGGCCAGTTCGCCTCCGGCGAGGAGCGAGAAGACGACGATGACCGGATGAACCCGCATGCTCCGTCCCATTACGAGCGGAACGAGAACATGATTCTCGAACTGCTGGATAACAAAGAAGAAAATGACGGCGTAAACGGCGAGAACGACGGAGTCAGAAACGGCAATAAGGAAAGCGATGGCACCAGTCGCGATAGGCCCGATGACAGGCACAACCTCGAAAATCGCGGCGATGACGCCTATAATTAGCGGGTATTTTACCCCGATCAGCCACATACCTAAACCAGACGCAAGGCCGATGAAAATGCTAAGCACGAACTGCGTGCCGAGCCAGCGCCGCATCTTGAGCTTGAAACGGTCGAAGACAGCGACCACCGGCCGTTCGTAGGCCTGAGGCAAAACCAAGCGCAGCATTTTATCCGCTCCGTCCTTCTCGATGGTCAGGTAGAGCGTGATTATGAAGGCGGCGAGGATGAGGAGCAGGTTAGAGAATATCTTCGTCACCGCGACCGGCACCGAGCCGTTCGTTCCGAGGTAAGCGTTGATAAGCTGGCCGATGCTGTTGCCTAAGTTGGCCACGGACGGGATAGGAATACTGACATTGAAGAAAGTGACGACCGATTCGTTGAAATGAGCGAAGAACCCGCTCACCTCCCCCGCCACGACCGGAATGATGAAATAAAGAGCGGCGATCAGCACAATGACGGCGAGGAGGGCCGTAACGAGCGTCCCTAAAAGCCGGCCGATTCGCAAACGTTCGGCGATGAAGCTCACGATCGGATCAAGTCCCAGGGAAAGCACAATGCCGACGAGGAGCGCGGCAAAAGCGCCGCGGGCGAAATAAAGGACGGCGACCGCGACGACGAAAAGGAAAACCCGCCAAAGAGTGGTCCAGCCGATCTCGAATTTCTGAGGATTCACACCCGCAGTATATCAAGAAAACTGCGTTTCTTGAAGGGTCCGATGACGGCCAGATTGAGTCCCCGGTTCGTGAAGACCTGTTTCGCGACGGACTGCATATCCGCCGCCGTCACGGCGTTTATTCTCTTTGCCACCTCATCCGGCGTTTTGAGTCCGCCAAGGGCCATAACCTCCTGGCCGGCGTAGAAACCAGCGATGGCGTCTGTTCCCTCCAAGGAAAGGAACAGCTCGCCGATAAAATGCTCTTTGGCTTTCTTGAGGTCTTGGGCGCCCACTTTCTCCTTCTTGAGACGGGCGAACTCATTGAGGGCCGTTTTGATGGCCGGCTCGATCTTGCTGTGGTCCAGGCCGGCCGACATCTCAACGAGACCGTGGTCGGTATAAAGGTCCGGTTCGCACCTAACGTAATAGGCGGCGCCGAGCTCTTCTCGAACCTGCTGGAAGAGCCGCGAGCTCATGCCTCCGCCCAGGATTTCAGCCAAAAGCTGCAGGGCGTATTTCCGCTCGTCATGCGCATCGAAAGCGCGGAACCCCATCACGACGTGCGATTGATCGACGTCCTTGAAGTGGACAAGTTCTTTCGGCTTGGCCTGTTTTTCTCTGACCGGCAATTTTTTCCCTTTCGCTCCGGGTTTCAATTTTGAAAAATACTTTTCAACGTCCTTGAGCGCTTTTTTGGCGTTGAAGTTGCCGGCGAGCGTTACGATGGTCGCCTGCGGGACGTAATGCTTCTTGCGGTAGGCAATAAAATCGTCGCGGGTGAGGGCCTTGATCACCTCCTTGCGGCCGCCGATGTCCCAGCCGGCCGGCTGGTCGCCGTAAACGACGTTCATAAAAAGCTCCTGGACCTTACGCATCGGCGTGTCCTCGTACATATTGAGCTCCTGGATGATGACGCCGCGCTCCTTTTCGATCTCACCAGCATTGAAGAGCGGATCGAGATACATATCGGCCACGGCATCCAACACCTCGTCGAACCTGTCCTTCTTTACTTTGGCATAGTAACTGGTCGTTTCTTGAGAGGTGTAAGCGTTGTACTGCGCACCCAATCCGTCGAGTTCGCCGGTGATGGCGAGCGCCGTCGGGCGCTTGGTCGTCCCCTTGAAGACCATATGCTCCAGGAAGTGCGAAAGGCCGTTGATATCTTTTGTCTCGTACTTCGAACCGGCTTCGACCGAGACCATCGCGGTCGCGGTCAGACTTTCCGGCTGCGGGATCGTTATAACCCTGAGACCGTTCCTCAATTTGAGCTTAAAAGGTTTGTTCATAGGTTTAAATATAGCCGCCGTAAAAAGAAGCGGCAAGCCCGAGCTCGCCGCTTTTATCGCGTTTTTCCTCCGATCGGTCCATCAACGACCAAAGAGTTGCTTGATCTGGGCGGCGATGTTGTTTAGTGAGTCCTGCATCGCCTGGATCGCCGAAGCGTTCAGGTTCGGCGTCGGCGATTGCTGGATCGGGACCGGACCGATAATGAAAGACGGGCTGTTGCCGCCGGATGCCTGCGGACCGCTGAACTGGATCTCGTAACCGCTGCCGGCCGGAATGTTCGTCGGCACGGTCCAGCTGAACCAATCGGCCGAGGCGGTGTTCAGCGTGCCTAGGTAAATGCTGCTCGTCGCTCCCAAATTGCCACCCACGAGATACACGGAGTAGGCCACGCCGACCGGTCCGCCGGACCAGGTTATCTTATAAGTCTGTCCGTACTGGAGCGTCGCGCCGCTCGTCGGAAAAACAAAAGAGAAAGGCAAGGTGGATGTGGGCGGATTGGTGGGAGAGGCCGGAAGAACGGTGAAATAATTCCCCCAGACACAGAGCGGCTTGAACGATGCTATTGGCGATGGCTGGTTGTTATCGCAAACGCCAACTTTATACTGGCCCCCCGAGGCTGGTATGGCGTTCACCACAGCAGCGGGTATGGCGTATTGGTTGCTGCCGGAAACGCCGCTTATATTCGGCGAGGTGTAAACGTTGCCGGCAGCGTCGTTGTACATATAGACCGTGAGCGACTGGGAGTTGTAGTTCATCGTCCAAGTCATCGGTATCGCGACTCCCTGAGCGTATGCTCCGCCGTTCGGCGACGTGACCGTGATCGATGGCTGGGTCGAGGTGACTGCCGAGAACGATATGATATTGCTTTTCGTATTACCGAAGATGGTAGAACTAATAGGCTGGCCGTTTAGCATTTTCAATCCGATTCCCTCAAAGTAAAACATGAAGCTCCCTTGCGCCGCAGACGTGGCATCGAAAGTCACGTTATATGTTTTTGTCGTCCCAGCCGGCACCGCATCGTTCACGTTAAAAACGTAGCAAGGATACTCGCTGACCTTGCAGGACGGTTTGATCGCGGATGTGGCTAGCACCGCACCGCCGCTCGACAGACGCGCCGATCCGAAGTAAGTCGCGTTGGCTGGCTCGCCAGCCGACATTTGCAGCATGGTCAATGTCAAATTTTGATTGCCCGTGGTGACATTTATCGTGCCCGCCGCTATACCACTCTGCCCCGGAGCAGCCGCCACCGTCTGGCCGGCTTGAGCGCTTGTTTTCGCGCCATTCACATACAACTGAACGGAATTGCTGGTCGGACCTCCTCCCAGTGTTTCTATTTGCACAGAATAAGTACCAGAC
>CAYRVA010000012.1:0-9591 GCA_964427645.1 uncultured Candidatus Saccharibacteria bacterium
TTTTCGGATCGCTGATGTCCTCCCTCTGCTTTTCAAGGGCCTTCACGACGGCATCGCTTCCCTTTTTGAGCTCTTCGGCAAGCTGGATGACGTTGAAGCCTTTTTCTTGGATGGCCTTTTCGCCTTCTTCGATCATGGTGTGGGCCAAAACGACGGCCGTCGTCGTGCCGTCGCCGGCGCCTTCATCCGTCTTGTCGGCCGCTTGTTTCAAAAATTCGGCGCCCAAGTTCTCGTACTTGTCCTGCAATTCTATTTCTTTCGCGACCGTGACGCCGTCGAAAGTGACTTGCGGGGCGCCGTAGCCTTTTTCGATGACGGCTGCCCGGCCCCGCGGACCGAGCGTCATCCGCACGGCTTCGGCCAGTTTGTCCATCCCCTTTTTCATCGCCGACCGGGCGCTTTCGTTGAATTTAATGTCCTTAGCCATATTTTTAGATTATCGCCAGAATGTCGTCCTCATCGACGATGAAGTACGTCTTCCCGCTTTCCTCCATCTTCTTGTCTTCGCCCCAAGGCTTCGAGAAGATAACCTTGTCGCCGACCTTGACCTCCGGCGCTACGCGCGCGCCGTTTTGGACCTTGCCCGCCCCGACGGCGGTCACGATCCCCTTCGACTGTTCCTTTTTCTCCACCGTATCCGGCAAAACGATGCCGGATTTCGTGGTCTTTTGCTCGTCTTCGATGAGCTCGATGACCACGCGGTTGGATAACGGTTTGATGTTCATATGAAATTAGCAATGACGACCTTTGATTGCTAGTAGTCCTATTTTAGAAAAACCTGTTTCTTTGTCAATAATCCGAAACCGACTTAATATCAAATCAATGAACGGAACGGATTGGCTTAAAACCTATCCGGCGGGGAGCTTAATACAGAAGGCTTATAGCACGGCGCTCCTCGCCCACGATGGGGAAAAACGCGATAGCGGCGAGCCTTATATCGTCCATCCCCTGGCCGTCGCCGAAAGCGTCAAGGAATGGGGCTTGGATGAGACTTCCATCGTGGCCGCCCTTCTCCACGATGTCGCCGAAGACACCGCTTACACACTGTCGGATGTCCGGATGGACTTCGGCGACGAGGTCGCTTTCCTCGTCGAAGGCCTGACCAAGCTGCAGCAGATCAAGTACAAGGACCGGGACGCGGAGGATATGCGCCGCTTCATTATCGCCTTTTCGCAGGATCTGCGGGTGCTCATCATCAAGCTCGCCGACCGCCTGCACAACATGCAGACGCTCCACTTCCGCCCCAAGGACCGGCAGAAGATCTTCGCCCAGGAAACCGTCGACATCTATGCTCCCCTTGCTTACCGCCTCGGCATGCAAAAACTGTCGGGCGAACTGGAAGACCTGGCCTTTCCTTACATTTATCCCGATGAATACAAATGGCTCCTCAAAGAGGTCAAGGATACCTATGAGGAAAGACAGGCCTACACGCACCGCGTTTTGCCGATCGTTCAAAAAGCCCTTGAAAATCACGGCATCCGTCCGGTGAGCGTCGATGCCCGGGCCAAGCGTTATTACAGCCTGTACCGCAAGCTTCTCCGTTACGATATGGACGTGAGCAAGGTCAACGATCTCGTCGCTTTGCGCATCATCGTCCGGACCGTCGAGGAATGCTACGCAGCTCTGGGCGTCGTTCACAGCTTGTGGCAGCCGGTACCGAACCGCTTCAAGGACTACATCGCTCGGCCGAAACCGAACGGCTATCGCAGTTTGCACACGACCGTATTTTGCATCGATAACAAGATCCTCGAGATCCAGATCCGGACCCAGGAAATGCACGAAGTGAACG
The DNA here is from genome assembly GCA_964427645.1 of uncultured Candidatus Saccharibacteria bacterium. GTDB lineage: Bacteria > Patescibacteriota > Minisyncoccia > UBA6257 > GWB1-50-10 > JAMCRC01. The sequence goes on from CAYRVA010000012.1 coordinate 1,790, forward strand.
AAAACGGCATCGCCGCCCACTGGGGTTACGAGCAGGCTAAGAAGAATCTGAAGGTCGGCGACCAGTGGAAGGGAGTGCAAGACAAAAAGGAGCTCGCTTGGATCAGACAGCTCCAGAACTGGCAAAAGACCTTTGCGAGCCAGAAGGAATTCCTGGAAGCGGTGAAGATAGACTTCTTCAAGGACCGTATTTTCATCTTCACGCCGGAAAACGACGTCGTCGACCTTCCGGTCGGCTCAACGCCTGTCGATTTCGCCTATCAGATCCACTCCCAGATCGGCGACACCTGCGTCGGAGCCAAAGTGAACGGCAAGATCGTTCCTCTCACGACCGAACTGCGCTCCGGCGACGTCGTGGAGATCGTCACCCAAAAAAGCAAGAAACCTTCCGAAGACTGGCTTCAGTTCACGAAAACCGAAATGGCCAAGAAGCACATTCGCGGCGCCTTGAAGGAAAGTGCGAGTGCCTTGCGGCGCAAAGCGGGGCCCACGGGCGTGGAGTTCAAAATAGTGAACCTGGACCGGCCGGGTTACCTGAAGGAAGTGACGGCCGTTTTCGCCCGCAACAAGGTCAACATCACCTTTCTCGAAAGCCGCACCGACCCGCGCCAAAAGTTCTCCACCGTGACCCTTCGCACGCCTGTCCTGCCGCAGACGAAGATAGAAAAAATGACGGTCTCCTTGAAAAGGATACCGTTAACGAAAGAAGTGAGCTCGAGGCTCATTTCCTGATCTTACTCCGCCGAACCGCCGAGTTTGTCGATAAGGGAGCGCCATTCTTCTTCGGAAAAGAACTCCATCACTATCTTGCCTTGCCCTCCCTCCTTCGCGATCTTCACCGGCGCCCCGAGATTTTCTTCGATGCGCTTCGTCCAATAACCGACGTCGGGGTCCTGCATTTTCGCTTTCCCCTTTTCCACTTCGCTCCGCACCGCCCGAACGGACATTTTTCCTTCCAGGATGTTGCGGAAAACGCGCCTCTGTTCTTCGACGTTTTCGAAGCCGAGGAGCATCCGCGCTTGTGATTCGTTTATCCGGCCGGATGAAAGGGCTTCCTTGATCTCTCCGGGCAGGTTCAAAAGCCGCAGCGTATTCGCGACCGCTTCGCGGCTTTTCCCGACCCGGGCGGCGATCTCCCGCTGGGTAAGGCCGAACTCATCCTGCAGGCGGGCATAGGCCTTCGCGGCCTCCAAGGGATTGAGGTTCTCCCGTTGGATGTTTTCAATAAGCGCCATCTCGAGCTTGTGGCGCGCACCGTCCACCGTTCTAATAATGGCCGGCACGCGTTCCAATCCGGCGATCTTGGCGGCCCGCAGGCGCCTTTCTCCTGCAATAAGCTGGTATTCGACATCCGCCCCCGTTTCCGTTTCCTTGGTTATTTTCGAAACGACGAGCGGTTGAAGGATGCCGAATTCGCGGATGGAGCCGGCGAGTTCCTGGAGCTCGCCGTCGTTGAACTCCGTCCGAGGTTGGTAAGGGTTCGGGCGGATCTTCTCGGTCTCGATCTGATAGATCATCTCCCCGCTTTTTTGCGGTTTGGGCGCCGGCTGGAACCGGCGTTCTTCGTTTCGCGGCGTCGCCGGGGCGGCCGGCGGCTTAAAGTTCTGGGTGAAATAAGGCCGCTCCTCGGACGGCGCGGGCCGCGCCGCCGGCGCATTCCCTCCGTTCCTCTTGGGTATCAAAGACGACAAACCTTGACCGGTGGACATATCAATACAATTTTACATTTTTCAATGTCTAAATACTACAGGCGACCCCGTGCTTATTTTGCTACGTAACGCAATCGTAATCCGCTTCGCCCATACATAACGGGGTGTGGCTATTCGCCACGCGCGGATTGCGTGCTCTATCCAGCCAAAAAACCCATGCAACTTTGCACTTGTTCGCTAGGCAAAATAATTACGGGGTGCTCTTGGTGCTTCCAAAATTTTCGGTCTTCCCCGGAAAACCGAAAATTTTGAGCCACCAAGGCAAACTAAAACAGAGGGGCGGAGACAAAAAACTCGCACCGTTTTTTCCTTCAAAAAGAACTTCGAGGACTTTAAATATAAAGATGAAATAAAGAGCAACTCGAAGTATGAAGTACTTAAGGTGCAAGCAGTCAGTCTCGCCTACCTCTGCTTTAGGAAACACAGCTGCTGTGTAGCTCGCTGTCTCATCGAGATTCGCCGCCTCTCCGCAATGCAACTGCAGTATACACCGCGAAGATTCGACGCGCCTCGAATCCACAGGAACCAAGGAAATCATAGCATACCGCCTCATCGGGTCAAATCCACAAATTATCCCTCGCTCGGCCTCTCCGTCCAGGCCAAAAGTATGGAGGCCCGGCCTCCATACTTCCGCCGGGGCTAGATCCCGAAGGTCGGCGCTATCCCGGAAGGAGAAAGGTCGAAAGGAGGCGAGGGAGGCGCTTCGCCGGTCAGGATCTCCCGGGCGAGGTTTTCGTAGGCGACGGCGCCGGGGCTTTGGGGAGCGTAAAGCATGATTGGTTTCTGGAAACTGGGAGCTTCGGCCAGGGCGACCGAGCGCGGGATCTCGATCTCAAAGACCTTGTAAGGGAATCGCCGGCGCACCTCCCGCGCGATCTCGCGGGAGAGCCTCTCGCGCTTGTCGTACATCGTGAGGAGCGCCGAAACGGATCTTATGTCGTGCCCCAGGTTGCCTTTGATCAGGTCCACCGTCTGGAGGAGCTGACTCAAACCTTCCAAGCTAAGGTATTCGCACTGGATCGGGACGAGCACTTCGTCCGAGGCCGCGAGGCCGTTCACGGTGAGGAGATTCAAGCTGGGGCCGAGATCGATGAAGATGAAGTCATACCAGTTCCTGATCTTTCCCAAAAAATTCTTCAAATACCATTCCCGTTCCGGCAGTTCCACGAGTTCCACCAGCGCGCCCGCCAAGTCTGCGGATGCGGGCACCATTTCGAGGTGAGCGAGATACGTCGGCTTGATCGCCTTCTCGGGCGCGAGGCCGGCGAGAAGGGCGTGATAGATCGTCTCATCCGATTCGTGCCGGACGCCCAAACCCATCGTCGCGTTGTATTGCGGGTCGAAATCGACGAGGAGCACCTTCTTCCCGAGCATCGCGAGATAGGCTCCCAAGTTTATCGAGGTGGTCGTCTTCCCCACCCCGCCCTTCTGGTTGAAAACGGAGATTATCCGCGCCATTAATGTTTACTATAGCGTTTTCCTGTGTTATTCTCAAGGAAAACTACGCCGAGGTGGCGGAATTGGCAGACGCGCAGGACTCAAAATCCTGTGATCGCAAGGTCATGCGGGTTCAAGTCCCGCCCTCGGCACAGAAATGTAGGCGCCATCAAATAAGGCGCTCAATTCACTCTGGATCCGGGACTTGAACCGGGAAGGCTCTTTTATTTCGCCTTCTTCTCGTGGAAATACACCACCCACTTATAAGCGACGGCAATGGTTCTTACTTTTAGAGTTGGGTTAACTACTAAAAACATTTGAAACTGAATTTCTAGGCCTTGGACTTATAAGTGTGGTGGTAAACGTCGTGGATGACGAAATAGACGATGGCGTAGGCCACGACGGCCGAAACCGTCACCCAGTCCACGATCATCCCGGAACCTATCGACCAATCCGGAAAAATGCCCTGGAAAGGGGCGACCAGGAAATAGGTGATATCGTAAAAGACCCGGACGATCCAGGCCGCTTCGCTCGCCCCCAGGATGCGCAGAATGAACCGGATGGCCAGAAGCCACTCGACGGCGAGCAGGATCTTTTCCAAAATGCTGAAGATTATTTTCGACGTTTTGCTCATTTGAAGCATTTCTTGAGGATATCGATATTCTTTTTGTCCGGACCGGCGTTGTCAAACCCCGGCACCTCCAAAAGCCAGGGAAGATCGCGCCAGGGATTTTCCTTGGCGAGCGCTTTGAAGCCCTGGAAACCGATATGCCCCTCCCCGATATTCTCGTGCCGGTCGCTCTTGGAATCGAAGGGCGTCTTCGAGTCGTTTACGTGAAGGGCGACCACGTTTTCCAGGCCAACTCCGCGGCGCCATTCACCCGAGAATCTTTCTATCCCTTCCGGCGTGTACTTGGCGATGAGGCCGGCTTCGAAGGCGTGGGCCGTGTCTACGCAAACTTTGACGCGGGCGGAGGACGTGAGCTCCATGATCCGGCCGATCTCGTCCGGCGCAGACCCGACCTTGCCTCCCCCGCCCGAAGCGTTTTCGATCACGAGATGGCCTTTGCCCGGAACGTTCTTCAGGACCGCTTTCATCGCCGCCGCCACTTGCTGTTCCGCCTCATCGGCGGAGAGCTTTCCCAGAGTCGAGCCGATGTGGAAAATTATCCCCTCGGCGCCGATCGCTTCGGCGATCTTGAAGTGGTCGGATAAAAGCTTCACGGACTTGCCGAGAAGCACCTTGTCGGGAGTCGCGAGGTTGATGAGGTACGGCGCATGGAGATAGACCGGACCGATGCCTTTCTTTTTGCGTTCGCTTTTGAAGCGTTCCGTTTCGGTTTTGTCCGGAAAGGCCACCTTGAACGAGCGGGGCGTGGAACCGAATATCTGGATGCAGTTCGCGCCGATCGCTTCCGCCCGCTCGCAAGCCTTATGCAGGCCTCCGGCGGTCGAAACGTGAGCACCTATTTTTATACTCATAAGAATCGAGAATTATGAATGAAGAATACCGGGATACGCTCATCTATTCCCTATTCTGGATCCTATATTCATGAAATACGGCTTCCGGGCGGAACGGTCCTGTCGGGGACAAGGAGCGCCGGGCCTTCGTCCGAAGCCGCGAGGAGCATTCCCTGGCTTTCAAGGCCCATGAGCTTCCGCGGAGCGAGGTTCGCCACGATGATTATTTCCCGGCCGATCAGCAAATTCGGTTCGTAGACCGTGCCGATGCCGGCCACGATCTGCCGTTTTTCCGCCGGTCCCGATTCGACTTCGAGCCGCAGAAGCTTGTCCGAACCGGGCACGCGTTCGGCCAAAGTTATCCGCGCGACCCGGAGGTCGAGTTTCTTGAATTCGTCGAAGCTGACGATGTTTTCCTCTTCCATAGGGTCATTCCTCCGCGAGGTCTTTCTTTATCTCCTGGAACTCGTTTTGAACGGACTTCAGTCTGGATTTGAGGTCCTTGATCAGCGCCGCGCCCTCCTTCACTTTCAAAAGCCCCTCTTCCACATCCACCGCCTCCTGGCCTTCGAACCATTCGACGATGCTTTCGAGCCGGCCCAATTCTGCCGAGATCTTCCCCTTTTCCTTTTTCGGTCTTTGTTTATCCATAGTTCTGTATTCTCTATTCTCTATTCTTGTTATCCTCATTTTCCCACGTTTTCAGGATTTTTGCGACATCGCTTTCCACCTCGCCTTTATGGAGCCTCGTGCGGATCCGTTCCCCTTCGCGGAGGTCCTCGGCGTTCCTTACCACGCGCCCCTGCGCGTCGAAGACCAAGCTGTACCCGAGCCTCAGATTCCTTTCGGGGTCCGCGAGCGCCAAGCTCTTTTCCAAAGACGAAAGTTTCCTCGCCGTCTCGTCGAGCGCGACCGAGAACTTATCGCGCAGCAGTTTCGCCATCTCCCGGTACCGCGTGATGATGCCCGAGAGCCGCCCGATCATCTTTTCGGCCGAAAGGGCGACGGTCGCCTTGCATCCGCTCAAGATCCCCTCGAAGTCGGCGAAGAGCGAGCGTTCGGCGATCGGTAATTCGGAGAAAGCCCGGTCCCAGGAAGAGTTAATGACGAGCGCGGCGATCGAAGGCGTCGAAGTTTCCTTGTCGGCGACGAGCGATGTTATCGGCACGTCGCGGTCGTGGCCGATGCCGGCGATGACGGGCACGTTCGAACCGAAGACCGCCCGGGCGACGAGTTCGTTGTTGAAAGGCTGGAGGTCCTCCAGACTGCCGCCGCCCCGGATGAGGGCGATCGCATCCAGATCCGGCACACTTCGGTTCAAAAGGGAGATGGCCGCGACGATCTGGTCCACGGCCGTCGCGCCCTCGACGCGCACGTCCTTGAAGAAAAGCTGAAGGCCGAGCGGTTTAAGATTTTTCCGGAAATCGTCGATAACGGCGCCCGTCCGCGAGGTGACGATGCCGATCCGTTCGATGAACTCCGGCAGAGGGCGTTTCCGCGCGAAAAGCCCCTCGGCTTCGAGCTTCTTCTTCAAAAGCTCGTAGGCGCGTTTCAGGGACCCTTCGCCGGAAAGGGCGATGGTTTCCGCCCGGAAGCTGAACCTCCCTTTTTGCTTGTAGATGTTCGCAGCACCGGTCGCCTGGACCAAAAGGCCGTCTTCGAGCGCGAGCCCCAGGCGGCGGTAAAGGTAAGGATTCATGTAGCAATCCATCACTCCGCCATCCTCCTTGTCCTTGAGCGAAAAATAAAGGCCGGTGGGGTGCTCGTGGAGTCCGGTCACTTCACCTTCGACCGTGAAGGTCTGGGTCTTAAAAACCTCGTTCCAATAGTCGAGGAACTCCCCGACGCGCCAGATCTTTTTCTCTTCGGGCCTATCCGCCGAAATTCGCCCGGCATCCGTCTTTATCCGCTTCTTCCGCCTGGCCTTCGGTCTCGGAACCCCGTTCGGTTTCCCGTCTTCGACTGTTTCGAATCCCAATTGCTTCATTTGCTTCATCAGTTTAACACACCTCCCTGCACCGCCTTCCAGTTGACACATTCGAGGAGTTATGTATGAATAAAAACATGATCCATCGAGATCACGGTATGAATACGTGCTATCGAACCCCGAAGAATTGGGGCCTTTTCGCCGTTATCAATAACGGCCAAGAGCTTGTATTCAGCCGCGATTTTTGTATGACCTCCTAAACGCTTAGCGATCAAAAATCTCTTAGAGAAATCTCGGCTGGGTAGAAAGCCGAGATTTTTTTCCAGCAAAGCCATTTGAAAACCGAATACAAGAAAGGAGTTCATACAATGAACGAATATGACTGCAAAAGGAATGTTTTCTTTTACCGCCTTTATGCCGCTTTCAATGAACCGCTCTTTTGGGGGCCGATCGTCATCACTTCCCTCCAAAACCTCGCTAATCTGCCTCTGCCGACAATCTATTACATGGAATCGGTCGTGCTTTGTCTGGCCGTACTGCTCGACGTGCCCTTCGGTGCGCTGGCGGATCTGATCGGCCGAAGGACGATGATCATCCTCGGTCGCTTATTCCTCTCCGGCAGCTTTTTCTTCTTCATGATAATGTCGAGCCCGCTCGAGGCCTGGATCGCCGATATCCTCTGGGCCATCGGCCTCACCATGCAATCCGGAGCCGACACGGCTCTGCTCTACGACACCCTGATCGAAAGCGGAAGGGAGGGCGAGTATCAGCGCATCGCTGGCAGCGCGATCGGTAACCGGCTGTTCCTCTCCGCCATTTGTTCGCTGGGGACGGGGCTCTTGGCCGGCATCGATCTGCGTTTGCCGCTTTACGTCAGCTTCCCCTTCACATTGGTGCCGCTTTTCGCCGCGCTCTGTTTCAATGAACCGGTCCGGACCGGGGTTTACACCGCGAAAGGCCAGTTCAATGTCATCAAAAGCGGGGGCAGATTCGTCCTGCGTTCCCTGCCCGTGCTTTGGATACTGGGTTTCGCGGCCTTGGTGAACACGACCGGGAAGCTGTGGTTCTTCACCTACAATCCCTACTTCGCTCTGGTCGGCATCAGCGTCGCCCAGTACGGCGTGATCTTTTTCCTCCTGAACATCGTGGCCTGGCTTTTCAGCCGCTACGCCTACAAGTTCAAGCATATCGGGGAAAAGAAGATCATCGCCGGCATGATCGGCTGCGTCGGCGCTCCGATCCTGGTCATGGCCTTGAAGCCGATCTGGC
>CAYRVA010000013.1:0-8866 GCA_964427645.1 uncultured Candidatus Saccharibacteria bacterium
GTGGAGTGACATTCCGGTATTGTGCCCCAGTGCGTGGTGTCACGCTTGTGAGCGAGGTAGCTAATGAAGCCGGCTCTGGAAACGATCGGCTTGCAGCCACAGTATTTAGTGGTCGGAATGTTGAAACAAGACGGTCCCGAAAACCATCGTCTATGTTCATGAGATGGCTAAGCTTGCATAGACTTTTGCTCTATTGGTCTCTGCAAGTTTGTTTTTTCTTATTGGAGTGTACCTACTTATATTTCGATTTCCGATTGCGGCGGCCCACAACGTATCACGGAACCTAGCGATGCCGCCACTACCTAGGTATCCCTTCTCCTTAAATTTGCCCTTCTCGATAAATTTTCCATTCTCAAGCAGCCCCGCACGATCCATCAATCCATGCAACCATTTAGTGACAATTTCGTTAGACTCTTCTGAGACTAGAGTTCTCTTTATCTTCCGAATTGTCCATATACAAGCGGGCAAAAGCGCCAAGAAAGAGACAAGAACTCGACCTTGATAAGCGACGTTATTGGGATCAAGTTTTTCTGAGTCGGTTATGGTGTGTTTTCGCCCGGTGGCCTCTAACCAGGCGTCTAGACATTGGGCAAGAAATTCGGTTTGCTCTTCGAGGCTGTTAATTTTCACCTTGGTCATCGATTCTAACACATCCTCGATGGCTGAATTTAGCGTCGCAAGAGTTACAACATCTTTGACTCCAAATTTAATCCCGGGAATTTGGATCATGCCCACTAGCGGACCCGTCTCAAGCATAAGTTTTCTTCCTATGTCTTGTGCACGCTCTTTATCGTCTAGAGAGGTTCTCTTACCACGTGCCGTTGGGAATAAATCTGCAACTAGAGAACGGTCAACTTTCTTCTGATAGAAATTGACATCAATGAAAATCTGGGCCTGTAATCTCGGCGGAGTATTTACCGCATCTAAATCAAGAAATACTTCCGCTGGGATCTCCCACCTCACCTTATGTTTCCCTTTCTCCTGCTGGAGAATCTTCAGCGCAAAATATGCGCCGTTTATTCGGTGCTGGCCATCAATAACAGAAAAACATAATGCCTTGTTTTTCTCGTCGAATGTAAGATTCGCGGCTCCTTCCCTGCCATTCTTTATCGGCTCGATGCTCGCACCATTAACGTGGAGTAGTACATTAGAAAATGTTGGGTATTCGCTCTTCTCAAAACCAATAACCTTTGGTACTTTAGGTGGCCACTCCCTTCCAGGCTCCAGTTTTTTTGGTTCGTATATGCCCTTAAAAAATTTGTCGAGTAGATTGGGGGCGTCAACGATCTCTTTCTGTAGTAGATAGGCAGCAATTTGAGATACCCTTTTCCAATCTAGCGATCTTTGTATATCCCTGACTCTTTGAGAGTCACGATTCGGCGAATGCGGTTTGCCCGGCCACCACTCCATTAGTTTTTCTACGTCAAGTGCCGCAAGGCAATGTTTCTTCGCCTGCAGTGTAGGCTGTACAAAAGGACTTTTCGGGACGATGACCGAGATCTTTTGTACGCTATCTTTTTTGGTTCTGGCCATAGTAGTGAAACTCCGAGCCTTATGGCCCTTTTCTCAATAATAACCGATTCAAGATCTCTTGGGAACAGCGCAAAAGCAGCTGGGTAAGCTGTCGACAACCCGGTCTTCGCAAAACTTCCAAAATGAGTTAGGAATGGTCACAAAGGTCGAAATACGGTAAAATCCAATTAACAACTGAATAGCCCTGTTTCTACACGGGGCGGGACCTAAACCCTCGGATTCATCCGGCGGCATGGTCTTAAAACGATTGCGCGTAGAGAGCTGCTAGTCAGAGCACGCGCAATCGTCATATCGGGAAACCGGTATGGGTCCGCAAGGATCGCTGGCTAGCAGCTTTGTGTTTTCTAGCCAGCAGAAACAAAGGTCAATCAACATAACTAACCCATGAATAACCAATTGATCTGCACCAACTGCGGCAACGTCGGAACCGGAAAGAAAACGGTCAAAGGCAGCATCTGGATAGAGCTCCTGCTCTTTTTCATCGTGATCGTCGTTTGGCTTTCCACGCCGAGAATTCTCGTGACGGTCACGGTCACGATCGCGCTCATCGGTGCCCTCGGATATTCGGTCTACCGCCTCGCTTCGAAGAAACTCTGCTGCGAAAAATGCGGTAATCCGTCGCTCATCCCGATAGACACGCCGGTCGGCCAGAAATTGATGAAAGAGCACGGCGGCGGAAACGCCTAAGGCTGTCCCCTCCTCTTATGATTTCCCGGCCGGCTACTGATCGGCCGGACGGCGGTTTATAACCCTCCTCGTTATCCGCCACAGTACGAACATGACGACGGCGACAACGAGGATCGTGACGATGATGCTCACGATGTCGGAAAAACTTTCCCAATAGCTTCCCAGAACGTAACCGATAAGCAAAAGGCCGCCGATGTCCACCAGATTGCCGGCGAGATCGTAAAAGAGGAATTTTTTGAAAGGAACCTCGGAAACGCCGGAAAGGACGCTGACCGCCGGTCCGAGAGCCCCGGCTATGCGCGTGAGGAATATCATGGGCGCCGCATCCCGCCGCACCTCCGCTTCCAGCTGGCCGATGAATTTTATCCTAGTGAGGCGGAAGCGGCGGATCAGCCCGGGGCCGTATTTTTTGGCCAGGAAGTAGTCCACGAGGTCGCCTAGGACGTTGCCGGCGAGTCCCGCCGCGAGGGCCAGCCAGAAGTTCAAATATCCTTGGCTCGTGAAGGCCCCGACGGCCATAAGAATCTCGCTCGCCGGCAGGGGCACGATGATGCCGGCGAGAAAGATAGCGAGAAAAAGGGTGTAGTACTTGTAAAGGAGGACGTAAGAAAGAAGGAGGCCGAGGACGGATGTATAGGCCATTTATTTGGCGGGAGAGTAGTTCCTTACGGCGGTCCTTATTTCTTCGGTCAGCGTCGCAGTGTCGATCTTATCGGCTTCGGCGTAGCGGTATATCGGCAGTTGCGGATAACGGGCGTCGTTCACGCCAAGTTCGGTTTGGAGATAGGCCCGCGGCAGGGCGAATATGCGGTTGACGTAATCGAAGGTCATCCAAGGCTGGATGATCGAGACGTCCGTCGCGGAAAGAGGCGCGTGACGGTTGATGAAGGACAGCCAAATAGCATGGTCGTCGATCATCATTTGCCGACGCAGCTCCAGGTATTGCTGGACGAGGAGGGCGAAGAGGACGACGAGCGCGACGGTCAGGGCGATGAAGACCGCTTTGATGTACTTGTCCGGATTCTTTTTGAATTTATCCATCACTGGCCGGTAACCGGCTGGGTCGTCGGCGCCAGGTCCGGATTTTTACCGAGGAAAGTCGATCGGTCCTTATGGAACATGGCGAGAGTGATATGGAAGATCGTATAGGTGATGAAAAAGGCGGCGAAAACGTCTATCGAGTAGTGCAAATGGCCCAAGAGCACCACGACGCCGAAAAAGAAAGAAGCGGCCAGGCAGAAGTTGCGCATCCACTTATCGTGCCAGTAGATCATCGCGATCATGAAGGGCAAGCCGGTGTGGCCGGAAAAGAACTGGTCCTTGCCGGTCATGAAGACGCTAAGAAGCCCGGTGGTGTCTATCGGCACGTGGGTCGGGAAAGGTGAAATATGGGTCAGGCTCACGAAGGCTGAACGAATGACGAGGAAAACCGCCAAGCTCTTGAGCGTGAACGGCAGGCGCTTCGGGTCCCAGAACGTGTAAATTATCGCTATGGCCCAAAAGATCACCGGTCCGTATACGAACGCATCATCCACATTGAACACAGGGATATTGCTCAATATCAAGTCGGTGACCGAATTGCTCGCCCGGCTCGTCGCATAAGCGATGGCGTAGACGGAGGCCGATATGCCGATCGCGATGAAGACCAGGCCCAGAACGAAAGACCAGACGAACTTCCTGTTCTTGAAGCAAGCCTTGTAACGAAGAACTAAGGACGACATCGGTCTTATTCTACGACATCAAACGAATCCTGGAAAGAAGTCGGTTTTGATCTGTTTTTTCGGGACGCCCATGTTTTTCAACGTATCCTCGACCGCCGCCACCATAGCGTGGGTGCCGGACACGTAGAAAACGCTCTCGCGCCACGCCGGAACGGTGCGGGCGATCAAGCTCGCATTGACTCTCCCCTTTTCCCCGCTCCAACGCGCCGGAGCGGTCTCGGTCAGGGTGTAAATGGCCTTGAGACCGAATTCCTTTTCAGCTCGGTTGAAGACGTCGTTGTAGACGATATCCTCCGCATTCCTGTTGGAAAATATCAAGGTTATTTGGCGCGGTTCTTTTTTATCCAGCAAATATTTGATCATGCTGCGGAAGGGCGTGATGCCGATGCCGCCGGCGATGAAGACCAGTTTTTTCGTCTTGTCGCGCGGCAGCGTGAAATCCCCGGCCAATTGTCCCGCTATCAGACTTTCTCCTTCGCTCATGTTAAGAAGGGCTCGCTTGAAAGAACTGGAGCGATCGTAGAATTTGACCCCCAAGCGCACGTCGGTTTCGGTCGGCGAGGATGCCAGCGTGAAATAGCGCCGGTTGCCGCGGCTGTCCGGTTTGTCATGGCCCAAGGTCCATTCCATATACTGGCCCGGCCCGAACTTCATCTTTCCGCTTCCCGCGAATACGAAGTCATACATATCGGGAGCGATTTGGACTTTGTCCTTGAGGGTGAGGACGAATTTCTCCTTCGGACTAAGTAAGTAGGCAAAAACATTGCCCAGGAGAAGCGCCAGTTCCGGCGTGGAATAAACGCCGCCGATGTGGATCGCCGGAGCGAAGAGAAATCCGACAAGGGCGCCATAAGCGATACGACGGGGTCGCGTTCCCGGCGTTGTGAGAGGCTCGGTGAGCATGACGAAGGCGAAGAAGAATAACGGGGCGTCCAGGAGGGTTCTTTGGAAGATGCTTAAAACCCCGAGGTTGCTTCCGAGGTTGGTCGCGATGATGGTCGCCAAGGCGACGATACTGAAGCTCCAGATGAGGTCACTGCGCTGCAGCTTGCGGACCATGAGCAGCCCGCCGACCAAAACGAACGGCGCCATGGCGGCGGTCCCGATCCACCAGCTTGCGGATTGGTTCAAGAATACGGCCGTCGCCGCGACACCGAAGGCCGCTGGGTTCCAAATGTGCTTCTTTTTAATGGCCAGGATGTACTTCGAGGCGATCGCGATGATCGAGGCCCAAACGGCGGTTTCGATGAAAACGCCGGAACGGAAGATGTCGAGCGGCGTGATGATGAGCGTGAGTATGAAAGCGGTGATGTAAACGGATTCTTCGTTCGGCGGTACGTGCCAAATCCGGGAGAATATCTCGTTCGTGAGAAGACAAACGCCGGTGATTAAAAAGGCGGATGCGAAGACGGCCGACGGTTCGTAGGGTAGGACGTTCAAGGCGCTAAGGCCGATCGCGATGATCCAGAGGCCGATGAGGTAGTAAAGGACGAGGCGGTACATCGTCGTCCGGTTCAAAACGCCGTCCAGATAGTCAATGAACTTACGCCACATATTTCATGAACCCGGTCGTCATAGTCGCCGTGCCGGCCTTGTCGATCAAATATCCTTCGAGGCCGCCGGTCTCCTCTATCAAGTTTATCCCGCTCTTCCCCATAGCGAAGGCGGCCGTCGCGAAACGATCGGCCTCGTAAACATCCGGGCCGATGACGGTCAAGCTGACTATATCCGCGATCGGCCGGTCTTTGGCTTTCGGATCCCAAATGTGGTCTCCCCGGATGTAAGTACCGGATGTCGCGATACCGACGTTTTCGAGCGCCAACTTCTTCACGATCTGGCTCTGGTTAAGGGGGCTTTTAACGCCCACCGACCACTTATCTCCTCTTTCGTTCCGGCCGCTGATTTGGACGTCTCCGCCGGCTTCGACGTAAAAATCATCGAACCCTCTCTTCTTTATTATGCTGGCCGCGTTCCGGATCGCCCAGCCTTTGACGATCCCCGAAGGGTCCAGAAGGCCGGCGCGGTTCCGGATATCGAAATAACCATCGGTCTCCTGCTTGGTCTTTTCGGCGAATTCAAGGATGGTGCACATATCCTCGCTGAGATCGTCGGTCGATAGGCGGCCGGCATTGAAAGAAGACAATTCACTGTCCGTTCTGTACGGGCTGAATTTTTTGTCGATGTAATCGAAATAAGAAAAGACCTCGTCGAAAACATCTTCCATGGCCTTCGGGTCGGTTATCTCCACCGTGATGGGCATGCCCATCATTATCTTCGTTCGCTTCATGTTCAGGCCTTGGCTTTGGCAAGCGCGTCGCCGAGCGACTGAACGAAGGCTTCGCTTGTCTGCGTGGCACCGGAAACGATGTCGACGTTGGCGCTTTGGGCTTGAATCGCCTCTTGGGTGAGGTAAGGCATCGCTTGAGAATTGACCTCGATCGAATAACTGTGGGTGTTGGGGTACTGGAGGAACTGGACGTCGGTGATCTTCCCGCCTTGGATCACCGCTTTCACTTGGACGTTGCCGAAATAAGCGTCGGCGACGCTCCCGACATAAGTGCCATCGTTGTAAGCGCCTTTCGGTTTCGGCTGGGTTACGGTGACACTCCCGGAGGATGTTTGGTTCGCTTGGGGTACGGTAACGGCGGCCGGCGCCGAAGGCGTCGGTTGATTTACGTTCGGATTTGCGGTGGTCTTGGTCGGTTTGATTACCCCCTCCCCTTCGAAGCGCTTGAAAACGACGTAAGCAAAGAAAGCCGCTATCAGTGACAAGGATATGATTACCTTCTTCATAAAAAGGCCGTTTACGGCCCAGTTTTTATAATACGATAGGCCCCACTGTTTTTGGTGCGAAAAAACGCCCTTTTTGAAGGGCGTTTTCAAAAACCGCGGGAAGTTATTGGGCGGAAGGCGAGCTGCTCGTTGAATTGTTCCAGCCGTAGCCTCCCATCATCGGATAGGCGTGACCATAGCCGTAACCCCAATCATTGCCCCAGCGCATCATGCCGTAACCCGGCCCGTAACCGCCGAAGCCGAAGAAGCTCCCGATCCGCAGTCCGATCCAGAAGATCGCGAAGGCGATTATGACGGCGACGACGACCCGGACCCACCAATGCCGGTGACAGTGGCCCCAGCCGAACCCGTAACCGCAGCAGCCGCCATGTTTCATGCCGCACATTTCGCATTTGCCGCTTTGGCACATCATGCACCGGCATCCTTCCGGATGGCTCTCCGGTCTCATATCTTTCATTTCCATCTATATTTTGTATTTTAACGACCTTTTTTTGATTATAACTCAATTTTCGCTCTCCTGCTTCCTGGCTTTACGCCTTTCATTGTCCTTAAGGAGTTTTTTGCGGATGCGAACGCTTTTTGGCGTCACCTCGACGAGCTCATCGTCGCCGATGTAGTTCAGAGCGTCCTCCAAAGTGAGTTTGAGCGGGACTTCGAGCTGGTCGCTCAAGCCCTCGTTCTTGGCCCGGAAATTGGTGAGTTCCCGCGCCCGGCAGGCGTTCACCGGGATGTCGCCGGATTTGGCGTTCACGCCGACCACCATGCCTTCGTAAACCGGCACGCCGTCGCCGATAAAAAGCTTGCCGCGCCCTTGGGCGGCGACGAGGCCATAGTTGTTCGACGTTCCGGTCTCGGTGTTCACGATCGATCCGTGAGCGTCGTTTCTCAGATCGCCCTTGTACTCTTCGTAGCCCAAAAATATCGGGTTCATGATGCCGGTGCCCTTGGTCGCGGTCAGAAACTCGTTCCGGATGCCGATCAGTCCCCGGGTCGGAACGACGAAATCCATATAGTCGGTGCCGTTGTCGACGCGCATATCCTTCATGACGCCCAGGCGCTTGCCGAGCATTTCGATGACAACGCCGGCGTAGGTTTCGGGAACCTCGATAGAGACCAGCTCCATCGGTTCCATCTTCTTTCTGTCCTTTTCATGGAAAATGACCTCGGGCTTCGAAACCTCGAGTTCGAAACCTTCCCGTCGCATTTTCTCGATGAGGATGGCGAGATGTAGCTCGCCGCGGCCGGCTACGGTCCAGCGGTCGGAGCTCGCGGTCGACGTGACCGAGAGGGCCACGTCCGTTTCGAGCTCGTGCTCCAGGCGCTCCTTGATGTTCCGCGAGGTGGTATATTCCCCTTCCTGGCCGGCAAAGGGAGAGGTGTTTACGCCGAATGTCATTTTGATCGTCGGTTCGTCTATGTGGATGACGGGCAAGGCGATGGGATTTTCCGCGTCGGCGATCGTCTCGCCGATCGAGATGTCCGGAATGCCGGCGATGGCGGCAATGTCGCCCGAGGCGGCCTCTTCGACGTCCATGCGGTTCAAACCGTCGAAAGAAACGACTGCCGAGACCTGAGCCTTCTTCGCTTTCCCCTGCCGGTCGATGTGGGCGACCGTTTGGCCGCGTTTAATCCGGCCGGCGTAGATCCGGCCAACGGCCATCTTGCCCTTGTAATTGTCGTAAATGAGGTTCACGGTGAGCATTTGGAGCGGCTCATCGTCGTGGGCTTCCGGCGCGGGTATGTAAGAAAGGATGGTGTCGAATATCGGCGCCACGTTCGTCATAGCTGCCAGCTCGGGTTTCAAGCCGGCCTTGCCTTGGACGGCCGAAGCGTAGATGACGGGGAACTCGATCTGCTCGTCGGTCGCCCCCAGTTCGATAAAGAGGTCGTAGGTCGCGTTCAAAACCCAGTCCGGTCGGGCGTCCGGTTTGTCTATCTTGTTCACGACGACGATGACCTTGTGGCCGGCCTCGATGGCCTTTCGCAGGACGAATTTCGTCTGAGGCATCGGCCCTTCTTTGGCGTCGACGAGGAGAAGGACGCCGTCCACCATGCTCATGATCCGTTCCACTTCCCCGCCGAAATCGGCGTGGCCGGGGGTGTCGACGATGTTTATCTTCGTGCCCTTATAG
>CAYRVA010000014.1:0-8860 GCA_964427645.1 uncultured Candidatus Saccharibacteria bacterium
GTCTCAAGCGGTGTCCTTACGGTGAAGAGTTGGGGCGGCGACTGGACGGTAAACGTCGGTTCCTCCGCCAACGTTCTTCCGACGTCGGCCGGTAACGACTTGAGCCAATTCAAGGCGGGGGATTTCATCGGCGTTCAAGGCACGGTTTCGCAAAGCGCGAGCTGGACCGTCGATGCGAGTCTCGTCAGAGATTGGGCCTACAAGACGGCGGTAACTCAGGAAGCGAAGCAAAACGCGGCCCAGGCCCGTGAAACGATGAATGCGAGCCGGCCGCGCAACTACGTCGGTACGGCAAGCGGCGTGAATGGCAGTTCTTTCACGCTCACCGCGCAAAACGGGACCGTTTATACGGTGAACGTCGGAAGCGGCGCCGAGGTGGTGAACCGCAACTGGGTTGCCTTGCCCCTTTCGGGCATCCAAACGAACGACTCAGTGCGCGTTTGGGGCTTGGCTTCGAGCAGCGTCATCGCCGCTCAGATCGTGCGGGACGTTTCCATCCCCGCCGGTTCGGCCAGCCATTGATATTCAGCGTCAGCGTTCTTTCGACCAAAGATACTAGCCCCTTATTTTGGCATCGAACGGGTCGTGGCCGTCGTGCCGCCGAACATCGCCCAGGGCAAACTGGAGATGCTCGAACTCGTCGGCGTCGAAGTGGTCAAAGCGGATGAAGGTATAGAAAAGGCCAAAAAGATGGGGGACGAACCCGGCTGCCTGAACTTGTTCCAGTACGGCAACCAGGACAACCCGGACGGTTACTACCATTTCTTGGCGCCCAATCTGTGGACTCAAATGGGAGGAATGCTCGATGTCCTCTCGGTCGGCATGGGTACGACCGGAACCATCCAGGGACTTTCCCGTTACTTGCGGGAAAGAAAGGCCAAAACCATCGTTCTGGGCAACATCGTCGCCCCCGGCGACTCGATAGCGGGCGTCCGGACCGATGCGAAGCTCGAGGAGATCCGGTTCGATTTCGGACCGCTGGTCGACGCGACCGAGCACGTCACTCGGGACGATGCCATGACATCCAGCATATTGCTGGCTCGCAACGGGATCTATGGCGGGCCGAGCACCGGCTTCACTTACGCCGGACTTCTCCAGAACCTCCGCCGTTTGGAAAAAGGAGGGAAACTCGACGGCCTGCGACGCAAAAGCGGCGAAAAGGTGAACGCCGTTTTCATAAGCTTCGACACGCCGGACCCTTACCTCCGGGATTATCAACCATATATCAAGCGGACTGCAATGTAGTCCGCTTTTTTGTGACCAGCATGCTATAATTCCAAGGCATGAAGGACAAGTTTTTGAAAAACGTTATCGTCACCGTGGTAATTCTCCTCGCCGCCGGGTTGATCGCTTACTTCTGGGACAGCGCGCCGCAAAAAGGGATTGCCGGACCGGGCGCTTCTCCGATCGCTTCCACGACCTTGAGCGAGAGCGGGACGATCTCCGGCCAGAATTACACCGTCACTGCCTATTATCCGGTGCTGTCGAACGCTCAGAACGCCTCCAGTTTCAACGCTTACGTCTCGGCCTTGGTCCAAAGCCAGGTGGCGGACTTCAAAACGGCCGTTTCCCAAAACGACATATCCAATCTGCCGCCGGAGATCAAAGGTTTGGCGAACACTTTCAATATGCGCTACTCGGTTGACGGCGACTCCGCGGACCATGTGAGCGTCATCTTCGGTTCCGAAACCTACCTGATCGGGATGGCTCATCCGGCTCATTTGCTCACCGCCTTGAACGTCGACCTGCGAAACGGAGCCGTTATAAGCCTGGCGAACCTCTTCGCCCCGGGAACGAATTATTTGCAAAGATTGTCCGATATTACGACCGCCGACATTCTGGACCAGATCCAGAAAGGGGAATACGTTTCATCGCCTGATTTCGTCAGTCAGACCGGCGGGACCGCCCCGAACGCCGATAATTTCCAGGTTTTCGGACTTTCGCCGGCGGGTCTCGTCATCCACTTCCAGGACTATCAGGTCGGTCCCGGCGCTTCCGGAGAGACCCAGGTGGTCATTCCGTATTCCGCGCTCAAGGATATAGCCGCTCCCGGAGGATTTCTGGACCAATAAAATAAAATGAACCTCAAATTCAACCAAGTCACGAAAACTTCGCGCATCTTCGCCATCATCGTGGTGGTCATCTTGCCGTTCTGGGGATTTTACGTCGGGTACGAATACGGCTTGGCTCAAATTCCTCCCGAAGGACCGGCCGGTTATACGCTCACGAATACCGCGCCCGTCATGGCCTATGACACCGCTTCCGGTACGGTGGCCTACGCGCCCTTCGAACCGAAGACCTACGAAACCAGTTTTTATTCCAAAGGCAACGGTCCGCTTTACACTTATTCCTTCTCTTACCCCCGCGACTTCGACCTCGGAACGGGCGACCTGGCGAACGGCGGTTTCCTTTACGGCGATGCTCAAGTGACCGCCCGGACGCCGCGCGACGCTTTCCAGAAGCCGAAATCGAACTTCGGCGACGCTTCCTTCACGGTCTCGGTCGCCTCGGGTACGAAAGCGGTCGCGGATTGTTACCAAATGCCCGTCGGCGGGCGCGGGGTACCGGGCGCGACATCGACGGTCACGGTAAACGGCACGAGTTTCCTGACGGCTCAAACGAGCGATGCCGGCGCCGGGAACGTCTATGATTCGCGTGTTTATCGCGCGGTCTTCAACGGTTTTTGTTTCGAAGCGGCTCTCACGGTCCACACGGGCAACATCGGAATGTATACCCCCGGGACGGTCGTGCCGTTCGACGAGAACAAAGCCTTCGGCATCCTGGAAGAGATATTGGGTTCTTTCGAAATATCGACGAGTACCCTGCAGTGAAGATCTTCGTGCGGGTGAAGCCGGGCGCGAAGGCCGAACGGGTCTCGCAGATGGACGCCGGCCATTTTTCTATTTCCGTCAAAGAACCGCCCCGGGAAGGGCGGGCGAACGAGGCTGTCCGGAAAGCGCTCGCCGAACACTTGGGTATTCCAAGATCCCGGATCGCGCTCGTGTCCGGAGCGACCGCGTCCGATAAGGTTTTTGACGTCTC
Source organism: uncultured Candidatus Saccharibacteria bacterium (assembly GCA_964427645.1). Classification (GTDB taxonomy): domain Bacteria; phylum Patescibacteriota; class Minisyncoccia; order UBA6257; family GWB1-50-10; genus JAMCRC01. The sequence goes on from CAYRVA010000014.1 coordinate 3,043, forward strand.
CTAGCGGAGCGAGAAATCTAGGACCAAAGGCAAGTGGTCCGAAACCTCCGCCTCCGGCAGGTTCAGGGCGGCGACGGAGATGTCCGGCGAAGAGAAGGCGTAATCGGATATCTTGTCGGTGGCGTCGGGCGTTTTTTCGTAAAGCAAGCGGCTCCTGGTTTTGGCGATGCCGAAACGTTCGATCAGATTCTCGAAGTTCCTACTCAAGACGGCGATGCTTTCCGTTCCCGGAGAAAGGTTGAAGTCGCCGCAGAGGACCTTCGGTCCGGGGATGAGCGAAAGAAATTCGACCAAATTGCGCGATTGTTCGAGCCGGTTGGGCGTGTCGGTCTTCGGCCAGGTCGCGATCCCGTGGAAGTTGGCTACGGTGAAATCTCCTTGTGGCAACTGGAAGGTTTCGTACTGAAGCAACCCGGAATCGTCCGGGACACGGGGTGGTTTTTCTCTGAGCGTCCCGTAAGGGAAAATGCTTCCGCCGGACTTCCGAGCGAAGCTCTTTTTCCAAAAGATGGCATTGCCCACCGGAACGTCCGTAGCGTGGCGCGAGGTTTTGGTCGAGAACATCAGTGCGAAGGAAGATTCGAAGTCCGGCAAGGTTTCCCGGAGCCGGGCATAGACGTCCGGACCGGTCTTATCGGTCTTCTTGATCGAAGAAAGATCGACGACCTCCTGAAAACAAAAAAAGTCGGCCGTCGGCGCGATTCCTTTTAAAAAACTCTCCAGAGCTTCGGATTCCTTCCCGCCCCAGGTATTCAAACAAACCAGCCGCATACGTGGTCAGCCGATAGCCGCGACGACTTCGACGGTCTTCCTCACTAATCCGATGCGAGGCAGGACCGTGCGGAAGGCGAACGTGTGTTCCTCGGCCGTCGCCGCCGCACAGGCGTCTTCGACGATGACCTGTTCATAGCCGCGTTCGTAAGCATCGCGGGCGGTCGATTCGACGCCGATGTTGGTCGAGATGCCGCAGAGAATTATCGTCCTTATGCCGCGCCGCCGGAGTTCCAGGTCGAGCTCGGTGCCGTAAAAAGCGCCCCATTGGCGTTTGGTGGTCAGGAAATCGCCCGGCTGGGGTCCGAGTTCGGGGACCACTTCCGCCCAATCGGGAGGCGGGGTCGGCCGCTGTATTTGGATGTCGGCTGCCGGGCGCAGGGCGTCTTTGCCGTCGGGCGAGGGCGTCACGCGGACCAAAAAGACCGGCAGTCCGTTTTTGCGGCAGGCTTCGGCGAGAGTAGCGGCGTTCCTGACCACTTCCATCCCGGAATGGGGCGCCCGCTCGCCGGAGACGATGCCTTTTTGCAGGTCGATGACGACCAGGGCCGTTTTGGCCTTGTCTATGTTGAGACCGTTCATGTCAGTTAATACGGAAGAAATAGCCGATCGCGACACCGACCGCGACGGCGACTCCCCCGAGGAGCAGCATTTCGAGCCCTTTTTTGAAGAGGCCGGTCTTGGTGAACCGGGCGTTCACGATCCCTAGGACAAAGAGCGTGGCGAGCGAAAGGGCGACCGAGACGATCAGTCCGGTGCTTTGGACCGCGAGGAGGTAGGGGAAAAGCGGGATGAAGCCGGCAACGGCGAAGGAAACGAACATTATCGCCCCATCCTTGAAAGAGCGCCGGACCGCCCCGCCGCCTTCGGCGAGGTATTCGGCGCCGGAGTGCTCGGAAAGGAAGCTGCCGACCGCCATGGAAAAGGCCTCGACGAAGAGATAAATGACGCCCGTTCCGAGGATGACACCGCGCGACGCCCCTCCGGCATCAAGTCCGGCGAGGAGGCCGACCGTCGAGACCAGACTGTCTTCCACTCCGAACGTGAAGCTCCGGATGTAAGAAGCGAAGGATTGCTTTTCTTCCTCGGACATCGATTTAATTCTATACTGTAAACGATGTTTTTGAAAATCGGCCATCGCGGGGCGTCGGGATACGAACCGGAAAATACGCTTCGTTCTTTCCGGCGCGCCGTCGCGCTCGGCGCGGACATGATCGAACTCGACGTCCATCTCACCAAAGACGGCCGCGTCGTCGTGATACACGATGACACCGTCGACCGGACGACCGACGGAAAGGGGAAAGTGGGTCGAATGACGTTCGCGGAGATCAAGAAACTGGATGCCGGCCAGGGGGAAAGGATACCGACGCTCGAAGAAGCGTTGGGCGCGGTCGTCGGAAAGGCCGCCGTGGACATAGAGATAAAAGGAGAAGGCTTGGCTGGCTCTGTCGCGAAAGTGGTCAAGGAACGTCTGGACCAGGGAGCCGAACCGGAGGATTTCGTGATCTCATCGTTTTCCCGGAGCGAGCTTTCGGGGATCGCCGCGACGCTCAATTTGAGAAAGGTCCTGCTCACGAAAGGCGCGCCGCAGCGCGCGATCACTTCCGCCCTCGATCTGGGCGCTTGGGGGATCGGCGCTCCTTCGGAGAAGGCAAGCGGCGACGGTATCGCGAAGGTGCACGCGAACGGCCTCAAGCTGTTCCTCTGGACGGCTCACGAAGCCGACGAAAGATCGGCCATCGACAAGTACCGGAAACTCGGGGTGGACGGCATTTTCAGCAATTTCCCGGACCGCTTATGAAGATCGTGAACGAGACCAAAAACAGCGTTTTGAGCGAAGAGGTTCTGATGCTAAAAACGCTCGCGGAAAAGGCGAGCGGCCTCATCGACGTCGATGGGCCGAAGGCGGCCTTTTTCAAAACGCGTTTCGGCATCCATACTTTCGGGATGGTGCGGCCGCTCGACTGCCTTGTTTTGGACAGTGATGGCCGCGTGAAGCGCATCCGGGAAAGTTTACAACCCAACCAGATGTTTTTCTGGCCGCCGGTCTGGAGCGGCGTCGTGGAACTGCCGGCGGGCACGATTGCGGCGACAAGAACGGAGATCGGTGATAGAATAGCAATCGTATGAAAAACACCACAACGATAATATTGGTCGTCGTCGCCCTGGTTATTGTCGTCGTCGCGATCTTACTCCTCGCGGGCGACAAGAGTTCATCGAACTCCAAGCAACCGCCGGCTTCCGGTGCCGCGGATACCAGCAACGGTCTCCAGATGACCGACGTGACGGTTGGGACCGGAACAGAAGCCGCGGCGGGGGATACCGTCACAGTGAGCTATGTCGGTTCTTTTCCCGACGGTCGGGTTTTCGACGCCTCGGCGAACCACGGCGGCTCTTTCTCTTTCGTTTTGGGAGCGGGTGAGGTCATCAAGGGTTGGGACGAAGGCGTCCTGGGGATGAAGGTCGGCGGGGAGCGGAAGCTCGTCGTGCCGCCGAGCTTAGGTTACGGAGCCTCCGGCACGCCGGGCGGGCCGATACCTCCGAACGCGACCTTGGACTTCGACATCAAGCTTTTGAACGTGCAGAAATAGCAGTAACGAAAAACCCGCCGGTGAGGCGGGTTTTTAAAAGGCAATTCTTATACCTGCGGCATTGCCGCCGGTTTCTTCCCGGAGAAGAGGAAGCTGATTCCCCAAAGACCGGAAATGCCGATCAGGATGTAGATTATTGTCGAAATGACCGAACCCATCCCGAAGATGGCATCCACGACGTTGAAGTTAAAGACTCCCACTAAACCCCAGTTTATGGAGCCGATAACCATCAAAAGCATCGCGATCCACTTGAGCGTTTTCATTTGATTGGTTTCTGCTTTCTTCGGCCTTTTTTACATTATACCAGATTCGCGCGTTTTTTGTGGCATAATTGTTAACAAATGTCCCTTTGGAAGGATTTGAAGAAGTTCGGTCAAAAGGTCGGTCCGGGCGTCATTACCGGCGCTTCGGACGACGACCCTTCGGGGATTTTGACCTATCTCCAGTCTGGTTTCGCTTTCGGCTTCAGAACACTCTGGCTCGCGCTCGTCAATCTGCCGTTCATGATCTCGATCCAGGAAATGTCGGCGCGTCTCGGCTACGCGACGGACCAGGGGCTCGCTAGGCTGATTAGAAACCACTTCCGGCCTTGGGTGCTTTACGCCGTCTCGACCGCTTCGATCGTCGTCATAACGATAAACATCGGCGCCGATCTCCTCGCGGTCGGCTCGGTCTTAAACGAGCTCTTCGGCGTCGGAACGATCTTTTGGCTGCCGGTCGTCGCGGCCCTGATACTTTTCTTCACGGTCGTCCTTTCTTATCCCCGGTTCGCGGCGGTCCTGAAATGGCTGACCCTTTCGCTTCTTTTCTACGTCGCCGTCGTTTTCTTCGTCCACATCGACTGGCTTTCGGCTCTCCGATCGACGATCGTGCCGGATATAGTTTGGAACAAAGATTTCGTGGTGCTTTTCGCCGCCTTCTTCGGAACGACCGTTTCGCCCTACCTGTTCTTTTGGCAAGCGAGCGAAGAGGCGGAAGAACGGGACGAGATCATGCGGGAGCGCAAGCTCAAGAAATTCTTGGTGACGAAGAACGAGTTGAAGCACATGCGCCGCGATACGGTCCTGGGGATGATCTTTTCCGAGACCGTCACCTGGTTTATCGTGGTCGCCTCCGCCGGGCTTTTCTTCATGCACGGTCCGGAAACGATCATGAATTTCGCCCAAGCCTCGGCCGTGTTGCGGCCGCTCCTCGGCAGTTTCGCCTTCGTCGCTTTCGCCATCGGCATAATCGGGACGGGGCTCCTCGCCATCCCGGTTCTCGCGGGAAGCGTCGGCTATATTCTCGCGGAGTGTTTCCGGTGGACGGAGGGAATGAACAAGACCTGGCGCGAGGCCAAGAGTTTTTACACCGTCATCATCGCGGCGACCGTGGTCGGACTGGGGATGGACCTTCTGGGTTTCGACCCGATCAAGCTTTTGATCATTACGGCCGTGCTCTACACCGTCATAACGCCGCCTTTGATCTGGGTGATCGTCAAGCTCGCGAACAAGAGGTCTATATTGCGCGACAAAGTGAACACGCCTTGGGCCAATTTCTGGGGTTACGCGACCTTCCTTTTCTCCGTTTTCGTCGCCGTCGCTTATCTCGCCGTCACTTTTCTTTAGCTTATTTCGCCTATACAATTTGAACATGCTTAAGATCGACCCAAAACTTCCGACCGGCTTTCGCGATTATCTGCCCCAGGAGGCCCGGTCGCGCGAGAGGGTCATCGAAACCGTCAAGAAGCAGTTCCGGCTGGCCGGGTTCCTGCCCCTCGAAACGCCGGGTCTTGAAAGGGAGGAAGTCCTCACGGGCGGCGATCCGGACTTCAAAAAACAGATCTTCAAAGCGGGTATGCCGGGGATGAAGGAAAAACTCGCTTTGCGTTTCGATCTCACGGTGCCGCTCGCCCGCGTCGTCGCTTCTTATCCGAACGAGCTTGCGAAGCCTTTCAAGCGTTATCAGATCGGCGAAGTGTGGCGGGGAGAGCGGCCGCAAGCCGGCCGCTTCCGGGAGTTTTTGCAGTGCGACGCGGATATCGTCGGTTCGCCCGGCGTTTTGGCCGATGCCGAGGTCGTGAACCTTATTTACCGCGTTATGACCGCCTTGGGTTTCAAAAATTTCACCATCAGGATCAACGATCGGAAGATCCTGGACGGCCTGCCGGCTTACGCGGGATTCGGACCGAACAAGCTGCCTATGGTGCTGCGCGCGATCGATAAAACTGACAAGATCGGTTTGGACGGTGTGAAGAAAGAGCTGGCGGCCGAGATCGACAAGGAAGCGGTCAAAGCGGTCGCGGATTTCCTTTCCGCTGCCCAAAAGGAAGGCGAAAACGCTTTGAATCTGATCGCCGGAGCCGGAGAAGGGAAAAGCGAATTATTGGCGCTTTTGGAAGCGGCCAAAGCTCTCGGCGTACCGAAAGGAAAACTGAAAATAGATCTCAGTCTGGCCCGCGGTTTGGGCTACTATAC
>CAYRVA010000015.1:0-8355 GCA_964427645.1 uncultured Candidatus Saccharibacteria bacterium
GGGATTGGTAGTCTTGAGGCAAATAAGATAAGGCGGTGTTTACTTCTATCCGACCAGACGCTGGCTTGATCTCCCCCACCAGCAAACGCAGAAAGGTCGTCTTGCCAACCCCATTTTTCCCGACCAGGCCGCTTTTCTCTTTGTTAAAAGTGGCGGTCAAGTTTTCGAAGACACGAAGACCGTTGTCGGTCTCAAAAGCAACGTCCCGAACTATTATTTCCGAAGACGCCCTGGGTGGTTGTTGTTCAATGATCGTTGTTTTCATCACTAAAGTCCGGTTATAACCCGCCTCAATAGGGCGGAAAGATTTTTGTCGAATTCGCGCATTCTCCTAATGACGGAATCTCTCTTCTCCGATAACTCATTGAGCGGTCCCGCTCCAATATTTTACAACCAGCATCAATCAACTCAAGATGAGTACTGATCTTACCAGTTGGCCTTCCTACCCGTCTCTTCAACCTCCAAGCGGAGGGATATAAATAACAAAAAGACCCACACGTCTCTGCGTGGGTCTTGCTCGTTGCTGAGCGGAGATGAAATCACTTCATCAGGACCACGGATTTTTTTGAATCGATCACCCCGACCAAGAAATAATTGAACAATCCAAACCATTGTTGGAAATTGAGCTCGGTGGGGAGAGTGTCGCTTGGCGACTTCCACGCTGCCATCAGTTGAGTGGTCGTCAAAAACAAATATGCCGTCGACCCACTGCAAAGATTCAATGCACGCACCAATAAACGGCGCCATATTGTGCACCATAATACATGCGCCTATTCTATTGCCCTGGTCGCTATTCATACCCTTTGAAAACAGCCTCCATTTCTTTAGTGGTGATGCTGTTTTCATGATAACCGCGAATCACTATCAATCTCTGCGTGTCTTTAGCAATCATCTTCGTTCGTTCGAAAGATTCGAAATCGCTTTCCGACCAAGCCGAAATGTGAGCTTCCGCCGCATAACCGTCGACGGAGTTCTGTAAATAACGATCCGGGAATTCGATCACCATCCAGCGGCAGCGATAGACAAAAAAGTTTATCAGATCGATACCGCAAGATTTTTTCAGGTGTTCAAGGACGTCGCCCAACATAACCACGTCAAAAACCTCGTCAAAATACTTGGGCTGTATAATGTCGGTCGCCGACATCGTCCACACGTCGCTATAAACAGACCGGAGATTGAACTTTTCTATGTAATCCTTTTCAAGCTCAATCGCTATGGTTTTAGCGCCCGGGCTTATCCTTTTCACCATCGCGCCGTACTTTCCAGCTCCCGCCCCAACATCCAAGAAAGTCTTTGGCTTTACAAGCCTAATGGCCTCGGCAATCGCATTATCGAAAACAAAGCTCGAATAGGGCATGCGTTTGATTCAGCTGACATTCTCTACAACGAAACGGACGGCTTCTGCTATATCTTGATCGGTATATCCATTGAGATGAAGGAATTTACTGGTTCGAATCATATTTGAATTGATAAGCTCGTGCTTCCCGAGCATAACCAGCGGCTTACCGATATCCAACACCAATCCTATTTCACACATAGTCCCAAAGCGACCATCAAATGCTATGACAGCATCAGACGACCAAGCAAGCACGTTCATAAAAGCCAAATCCAAAGATGTAGGTATCTCATAGTCAACATATCTGTTCGCAAAACCTTTCTTGTTGCTTTTGGTAATAGCTATCGTCGTGCCGTTATATTTTTTTGCCCCTCTGCAAACCTGCTCCATAATACCGTCCTCTCCACCGCACGCTATCGTGATGCCAGCTTTAGCTAACATCTCCCCAGTTTTCTCGGCGGCGATCAATGCTTGCGACGTCGTATTTTGAGCGTGTCCACCTACGATCCCAACGATCCTTTTGCGAAAATTAGCATCTGCCATATTTAAATTAAATGCCATATATGGACTACGTTGTCAATTATAACCTGACCTTTTCTCTATGAGAGTATTCTCCAAACCAACCGGTTTCTTAGTGCATGAAGGCTATCGTTAGCATTCTCGATTTCCGAGAAATGGTTTGAACAAAACAAAAAGACCCACACATCTGTGCGGGTCTTGCTCATTTTTGAGCTTGAATGAATTACTTCACCAAAACCAGCTTTTTGGTTTCGACTTTGCTTCCAGCCTGCAACCTGTAGAAATAGGTGCCGCTCGGGAGCCGCGAACCGTCGAAGGTGACTTGATGACTACCGATCGACTGGTATCCGTCGACCAAACTGGCTACCTCTCGACCGAGAACGTCGTAGACCTTGAGGGTCACATAAGTTCTCGAGGGAAGGTTGAAGCTGATCGTGGTCGTGGGATTGAAGGGGTTCGGGTAGTTCTGGGACAAGCTGAATCCGGTCGCAACGTGCGGGGGTTCATTGACTGCCGTCGGATCGAGGTGGATGGTCAAAACTCCGAGACCGTTCCACATTCCGACAAGCACTGTGCTGTCGCTGTTCCACTGGGCCGCCGACAAAACGTTGATCGGCAGAGAGAAGTCGATGAGATCCGTCCAAGAGTTGCCGAGATCCGTCGTGATGTAGAGCGAATGCAGGGTTGGAACGATGAGTCCCATCTTGGAAGCGAAGATCGCTCCGCTTTCCTGGCCGTAGAAGATGTTATCCCCTACCGCTTTCCAGTTCTTCCCGCCATCCGTCGAACGATAGATGCGGTCGGAAGCGGCGAATACGGTGTTACCGCATGCCGCCATACTGATGATATCGGTGTGAGCCGTACTATCGGAATGACTGCCGATGCCGCTGTTCGCATAGAACCAGCTATTGCCGCCGTCGGTGGATTCGCGAATGCCGAAAGCGCCGTAGACCAAACCGGAAGCAGTTCCGGCAAAGATCTTTTTATCCGGCGTCACGACCATCGTGTTCACGTAGTAGAACTTCGTCGAGCCGTCCGGGTTATAGGAAGAATCGACGTTCGCCCACGTGTTGCCGTTATCGGTAGAACGATAAATCCCCCAATGCCCGCCGGCAAATAACGTGTCTTTACCCGAATATATGATGGACAAAAATCTCTCGTTCATCACATAAAAATCTGGTTCCCACGTAGCACCATTGTTGGTGCTTCTGAAAATGCGCTCTTCCATCCCGGCAAAAACATAATCAGAATCTCCAACACATATGGACCAGACAGCATCAAAGCCGGTAGCACCTATCGCTACGGAAAAGTTTTGACCACCATCATGGGAAACATATAAACCGTTTGCTTGTACCGTGTCGTCTAAAATAAATGACACGAACATATCACCGTTGCTGTCAACAGCAAGAGATATGATGTTTGGATAGATAGCTCTAATTGAAGCATCCGGCCACATCCAATTCCAAGAGGTCTTACTATTGCTGCTTTGGAACTCTTGTCCGAAAACATCTATTGGCATCACGCTCCAAAGGAGCGCGAACGCCAAAAGAAGATTGCGTCTCATTTCTGAACGCTCCTTTCTGTTATTGGTTAAACAATCTTTATTGATTTGGAAAGTAAGAGCTACCGCTCTTAACTACGGATATTATACCACATATGGTGTGGAAAAGTCAAATTTGGTAGGTTTAATGGACTATTTTCACTGCTTGCCACAAGGAAGAGGGTGGGTGTATGCTTACAGCGGTTCTACGACAAATTAAGATGAGCCGGAAAGGAGGTAATAACCATGAAAAGCGCTGTATCCAAAAAAGCCATCATGCCGAGCGATCCTATCGTCGTCCCAGAACACTCTAACGGCCCGATACCTTTTCTTACTAGATTCATCGAAAAGCCGGAAGTGATGGCATCTGCGAAAACGACCGTGAACGCGAATACATACATGGGCGTGACAGCCGGCACTTCAGCAGGAACAGAAGGCGATTACGAAAATGATGATTGATCCGAAACGCCTATAAACGGGCTTGCTATTTATTCACTGGCAAGCCCATTTTATTTTTCAAATCAGCTATTTCTGACCTGATAGATTTTACAAAACCAGAGTTGTTCATATCCAATCCACGATATCTCTTCTTGGTAAATTCCCTTTTTAATAACTGTTCTGTTTTAATGGCATATAAGAGCGCCTTCTTATCCATGCCTTGAGATTTATAGAAACCGAACAAATTCAATGCAGCGCCAAAATCATTTTTAGGGCAACTATGATACTCCCTTAAGTACCAGCGTTCAGCATTTTTAATGTCGCCTTTCATCGCGTAGAGGCCTCCGATTGCCAAGGCACCCCTTTTGCTTCTAGGCAGGCCCATCATCTGCTTATAGGCCTTAACTTGGTACTTGATAGCAGTATCGTAATCCTTACGAATGCTGTACACGCGGCCGATGCCGTAATTTGCATGCAAGTATGATTTGTTCTTAACAAGAATACGCTTATAAAGCTTTTCGGCGATGTTGAGGTAATTATTGGCCAGTTTAGCGGAGCGAGCTCGGTCTCGTCTTCGGTTTCTCATCTTCATAGCCAGATGATCGTACAAAAGTGCCACGCGATATATTTCGTTTTCAGGTAAGTCGTATGTTCTATCGTACTTTTCGAGAAGATTGATACCCCAGCGGTACTTCTTATTGGAAACAGCCGTACCATAAATTTTGTAGAATTTCTTTTTGAGTTGTAATGGCAGTGTCATTGACATAGTTATCAGATTTATCGTACTGTTTCCCCAGAGTATAGCATTCACAACTGAACAACGAAAGGCCGAAATGAAAGACGCAATTCTGATTCTCACAAACAGCGATGACGCCCACGCAACGTCTGTGATTGATTGCCTGCACACAATGGACCAAAGAAACTACCGTTTTAACACAGAGCAGTTTCCCTTGAATGCTAAAGTGACCGTCGCATTCAAAAACACAGTTTCCGGTTGTATATCGACACCCGAAGGATTACTCGATCTTGATAGCATCAAGAGCGTTTGGTATCGCAGACCAACAACTCCGTTGATATTACCTGGTTCTCTAAGCGATGGCTATGTCACATTCATCAGACACGAGAGCGCCGTGGCGCTTTGGTCACTTTACACGACACTGGAGACTTTTTGGGTAAACCCGCCCCTGATCAACAAGCATCTCATCCAGCATAACAAGCTCTTCCAGTTGAAAGTTGCCAGCCAAGTCGGGCTGGAGGTGCCGGACACCGTCATAACCAACGACCCAGAACGCTTGATTCACTTTTGCGAAGATCACGGTGGCGTTATAGCGATAAAAATGCTGAAAGGAGATTGGTTCGTTGAAGAGAGCGACGATAAGGCACTTTTCTTATTCACCCAGAAAATAACTACGCAGCAAATTATCACGCACTCCGACGATATCAAATTATCTCCGGTATTTGCAGAGGAATATGTTGAGAAAGCTCTGGAATTGAGGGTAACTATTGTCGGCGACCAAATTTTCGCTTGCGCTATCCATTCACAAGATAGCGACCGGACCAAAACGGATTGGCGACGCTACGATTTCGAGAACGTCTCCCATGAGGAATACAAAATCCCGGAAGAAATACGCAATAAATTATTCCTCTACATGCGGCAATTAGGTCTGGTATACGGGGCCATAGACATGATTGTCACGCCGGACGGTCGTTACGTGTTCATTGAAATCAATCCATCAGGTCAATGGTTATGGATAGAAGAACTGACTGGAATGCCGATATCCCAAGCCGTAGCCGAATTACTGTCTAATCCGCTAAAAACAGCCGGTGAGTAGAATACTCACCGGTTTTTATTACTCACACAGCAATCATATTTACTGCGTATATCCTCTTACGAAAACTCCGTAGGTGCTGCTCGCGTCCAAATAAGTAACTGTATAAGAAATGGGGGTTGTTGAAGCATTGGTGTATGCGTCATCAGAACCACCCAACTTGCTGGATATAAACGTTCCGCGGACCCTGTATTGATTTTTATCCTGTATACTGCTTGGGTTTTTAAAGCTAAGCCGAATTTCAACTTTCGTGTATGACTGCGGATTAGTCCAGCTCACGGTAAAACCATTCGTCGTAACATTGCTGACCTTTACATTCTGCGGGCCCTGATTGGATTGACCTCCGCCGAGGTTAACGCCGTAGCTGCTGCCGTCCGAAGCCGTGCCGGACCAGGAGATCCAGCCCGTGACGTCGCCGCCCCATGACCAGCCGTTTAATTGATTCGAAGCGGTTGCGGTACCGGAACACAAATTCGGGTTTTGCGTATTGATCTGCCTGCCCAGACAAACGCCGTAAGAAATATAATCGGCATTGCCCACCGGTTTTCCATTTGTGCCGCTCAAGCTTACCCATCCGATCCAAGAACTTTGATTCGGGTCTGCACCAATGAACTTAGCCCAGCCGGAGAGCTGGCCATTCCGGAGCTGCGCGGCACATGACCCGCTGGGACAACCGGTGAGATCGCTTTGATTGAAGGATAGCCAGCCGTTCCACTGCGTCCAAGCATAACCGGAAAGAGCACCGGTGGTATTGTTCATATAAACGCCATAGGGAACGCTATCCGCCGGCGCATCCGCTGGGCTGAACTTTATCCAGCCAATGCCCGGGTCTGCCGCCGATGTCCCGCCATTCCCCTGCTGACCGGCCCAAGCAAACCCTTGCAGGGCCGTAACATTAAGGTCGACACTTTGCGTAACGGAGTAAGCCGTATAGACGCTCCCGCCGTAACTTGAGCGAACCCGGTAGGTGTAGCCGCTACCAGACGGTAAGGCCTTGTCTGTGTAACTCATCGTCGCGTTCGCATTATTGTTGTGAACCACCGTAGGGAGCTGGCTGAAACCGGAGTTAGCGTTCAAACCGGAAGCACGCTCTACGTAATAGTCGCGGCCGGGAAACGTGTTATCCCAAGTCAGATAAACATCGCCGACAGTTTGGCCGCCGCTTTGGTAAAGTTTTGCGATGTTCGCCCGGAAATTCTGCGGAGCGCCGTAGACCGGCTGGGTAACTATGTTAGAGAAATCGGAATAGCCGCTCGCCGCCGCGTTCGCAGAGTTCACCGCACGTACTTCGTAAGAGTAGGTGTGGTTCACGGTCAACGTTTTGTCCGTGTAGGTAACGCCTGTCGTGGTGTCTATCTTTTGATAACCGCTGCCGCCGTTCCGCCAGATCTCGTAGTAACTGGTCGCTTTACCACCAGTCCAATCCAGCACGACCCAATTCTGCGGTGTTTGGTTAGGATCGAAATAAGGAGTTGAAACGAGCGATGAGGGGGTCGTCGGGACAATAACGCCGTCCGTGTACGGCGAATAGGCCCGCTCCGCAGGCGTACAGCCGAGGTCGCTTTGGTAATTACGGAGTCGGTATTGATACACCCAAGCGGTGTTCAAATACTTACCGGAATTGTTGTCTATGTACGCAGTGGCGTTGTAAGGCTGCATCGCTCCGATTACGTTCGTCCACGGCCCAAAGCCCGTACCATCGGAAGAGGTGGCATACTCGATATCCCAACCGCCGTACGTGGATATCGGCGAACTGACTGCAAAGTCAACTTCGATCTGTTGGTTGCCGCTTTTGCCGAATGCCTGAACGAATTTCGGCGCAGCCGGCGGATTCAAAAGGTCGTTGGTCCGAGCGCTTGCGCTCGCCCATGCAGAGTTATTACCACTTCCATCGACCGCCTCGACTTGGAAATAAAATTGGGTGGAGGTCGACAGGCCGGCCACGCCCAATCCCGTGTTGCCACTAGGGATGGTCGAAGAGGTCACGGTGGTCAAGGGGTAGAAAGTGGAAATGGTGGACCGCCAAAGTTCGTAATGGTCCACCCCGGGAACCTGGCCCCAAGAGAGGTTAATTTGGCAGGCCGAGACCCCCTTGGCGCTGAAGTTTGCAGGCGCATTAATGGCAAGCACCCGTCCGGCCGTGAACAAGGCGGCGGCGAAGGCGAGCAACGCTGGTAAGAGAAAAAACCGGCGCGAGCTTTTTATCATCGTCTTAATTATAACAAAATGAAAACGAAAAGCCGCCCCGTAGGGCGGTTTTATTCGTAGTGAACGGATTTATTATAGGGAAAAGTCCTTCAGCCCTACCCAGTTGTAGCCGCCCCTCTTAGGCGTGCGCTCGCAAACCCAAAGCATCTCATCCGTCGTTTGCTGGGCGGAAGAATTAATTACGTAGCCAGTGCCCTTGCCGTACCACATTAGTCCGGCGCTTTTCTGGCTGCAGGTCGGTTGATTGGAACTAATGTTGTTCCCTCCGGGGCCGACAAACAAACCATTCCATCCATTTACCGTACCGAAGGCTGTGACCGAGCTGGCATAAACTCCAGTAGCATTAACATAACCAGCCGTGAGGTTGGCGTCATTAGGAGTACCGGCGGTGTAACTGGTCTCGTAGGTGTAAAGTTCGAAGTGCTGATAACCGCCTCTCGGTCTCACCGTACCGTCATCTTCATCGTAGCCGACCACTCCATTTG
>CAYRVA010000016.1:0-8045 GCA_964427645.1 uncultured Candidatus Saccharibacteria bacterium
CTGAGTGGACTATGTAGCCCACCTCTGAAAAGAGGTGGGCTTTTCGTCTCCTATGGCCTGTACCATGATGGCATGGACTATCAGAGATATCGGTGTATCCCTAACAGGCTTAGGGAATGCCGCAAGACCAGGGGGCTGACCCAAGAACAGGTAGCGTCAGCCCTCGGATTGAAGAACAAGACTCTCATAGCGAGATGGGAGAGACAGAGATCAATACCAACCCTCATCACCGCCTTCCGGCTCTCTACTCTGTACTAGGTTTCGGTAAATGAACTGTTTGAGGAAGTTGGAGAGAAGATAAGGGAGGAAATGACTGGGGAATAGAGCGTTATTGCCCCCAACCCTGGATATTGACGCACTAGCCATATCGTGGTACAATTGCATCGTTCCTGAAATGCAGGAATAGCAGTCTTAACAATCCTCATAACCAATCAAAGGAAGGAAAGGTGTGCGATGGGTGACATCGTAAGCCGAACTCTGTCAGTCCATAAGGAGCATAAAGTGCTCCTGAAACTCGAAGCCGCCGGTCTGGACGACGAACTGGCCCAGAAGATTGTCGATTCGAAAGACAACTATCTCGCCTCGAAGTTAGTCCGATACATCGCGAACAACGGTTTCGAACCCACGACCAGCCATAATCGCGCCCGTCAGATCATGGGCAAGAACTTCTTCGGGATAGAGGAAGCGATCCAGCACTTCGGGGTCAATCCCTCGAAGCAGCAGCTTGCCGCCCTCTCGGAGATACCCTCCACGGAGGAGGTCCTTGTGGCCTTTAAGAACACTCATATCCTCGTCGCCGTGTTCCCGATGTCGATCCTCGATATCCGGGGCAAGGTGGAGAACGATCTCTTCTACGACCAAAACTTGTACAACAAAGAGAGTTTCGCTAAGGAAAAGGGAGAAGTATCCTGGCAGCTCATCAGGAAAACCCCGGTAGAGAATTCGACCTCCAAGACCTGGCAGGAGCGGTTAGCTCTCATCACGAAAGACGAGGAAGTCCCACTGGCCCGCGTCATGGTCTATACGACCATCGGCCATTACCTAGCAACAAAGGAACGCCTCTTCGAGAACGTCTATGTGAGATGTTCCGATGTGGATTCCGATGGCCGCCGCGTCTATGTCGGCCACTTCGCTTCGGAGGGTCTGGACGTCCACAGCTGCTGGGATGATTACCGCCACGATTACATCGGTTTGGCCTCGGCCCGGAAGTTCGACTGATCCTCATCGTTTGAAACCTCGTTCCTTTTGATCCATTCGTTCTTGAGCCTTCGTCGCGAAAATTTTTGCGATGGGGGCTCTTTTGTTTTCCGTGCCAAGAAGTATATACTTCCAGTGTCTTGCTAATGAAGGCGCGGCTACGGCTTCGCCTCGCGGGATATCCCGCCTTGGGATATCGCCGGAATGCCGAGGGTCCACGGATCCCGGCAGTGCGCGATCAAAGGACAGGGGATGAACTTCTTACCCGCTTCTAGTGGAGGTGTCTCTGTGAGGCTGCTCCCAAATAAAATTCAGGGACAAAGGATTGCGTCCCGAGTTCCGGTGATAGAGAAGGGAACGGGCAATATTTGTGGATTCCGATGGCAACCGCGTCTATGTCGGCAACTTCGATTCGAAGGGTCTGAACGTCAACAACAACTGGGATGATAACCGCAACGATAACATCGGTTTGGCCTCGGCCCGGAAGTCATCCACTGGTCCCAACAATGAAAGCCCCGCTACCAGCGGGGCTCCGGGTTACGGCTCCTTCGCCGACCTGATCCAGCCGCCGAGCATTCGGCCGATCTCGTCCACCGCCTCTTCGAGGGCCGTGTATTTCCTGTTGTCTATCGTCCTCACCTCCTTCATGAGCCGGAGGAAGACGCGGAGGAGGCTCAGATCGACGCTCGCCTTTTCTAGGGCCGGTAATTTCTCCGCCTTGTACAGCTTGCTCGCCGTGAGCACTTCCTTGAGAATCTCGAGGATCAGGTCGTCCGATTTCTGCCATATTGTGTACCGGTCCGATTTAGGGATCGAGGCGCGATAGCCGTGGAAGGTTTTGTAAAGGTCGTACGTTTTCCTGAAGATCGGGATGTCGAAATCGTCCATCATTTGTTATGAAGCAATATTCCAACCTTTTCGAAAGGATCATCTCTCCCGAGAACCTCTTCGCCGCCTGGGACGAATTTAAGCCGGGGAAGATCCATAAGAAGGACGTGCAGGTCTTCGAATGGAGCCTCGAAGAGAATATTTTCAAGCTCCACCGGGAGCTCAAAGCCAAGACGTACCGCCACGGCCGCTACGCCGATTTTTACGTCACCGACCCGAAGCAAAGGCACATCCACAAGGCGACCGTCCGCGACCGTATCGTGCACCACGCGGTCTTCAACGTCCTGAACTCGATCTTCGAGGAGACGTTCATTTCGGCGTCTTTTTCCTGCCGGATCGGATACGGCACCCACAAGGAAGTGGAAAAACTTCAGGGTATGGTGAGGGCGGTCGGCCGGAACGGCACCCGGCCCTGCTATGTCCTCAAATGCGACGTCCGGAAGTTCTTCGACACCATGGACCAAGATGTTCTCATGTCCATAATCAGAAGACGCGTCCTGGACGAGGACGCGCTCTGGCTCATAAAGATGATCATCAAGAGTTACGGAGACGGCAGGGGCGTTCCCATCGGCAACCTGACTTCCCAGCTTTTTGCGAACGTGTACCTGAACGAGCTGGACCAGTTTATGAAGCATAGTTTGCATGTGAAAAACTACCTTCGATACACCGATGACATCGCGGTCGTGTCGGACGACAGGGAATACCTCGAAAGCCTGCTGCCGGAAATTTCCCAATACCTCGAAAAAGAACTTTCCCTCCGGTTACACGATAATAAAAGCATACTTCGTCCCGCTTGTCAAGGAGCTGACTTCCTCGGCTACGTCGTTTTCCCGAAATACCGGATCGTGAGGACCAAAACTAGGAAACGGATCGTGAGGAAGCTGGAAAGGCGACTTGAGGAGTACCACTCAAAGTCGATCACGAGACAGAGATTCGAGCAGTCGCTCCAATTCTACCTAGGGGTGCTTCCCCACGCGAATGCCCACAGATTAAGAGAGGAGTTGCTGAACAGATTTTGGATATGACGCTCGCGGCATTTTCACCAGTCTTACTTTATGGAAATCTCTTTCCTAGAATGAATCCATAAGAATGCTAGAGAGATGCGCGGTAGGATCTACGCATGCCTCATCTTTATGGGTTTTCAGGGCTATACCAAATCGCTGCCATTCCAGCAGCTCCTTGATGATCTGATTCCAATCCTTACGTATTAGGGCTACAAACAAAAATGTCTGGCCGGCAGGTCAGACATTTTTGGTTCATATTCTGGTAGCCGAACCGGAGAGGAGCTGGCCTTTTCGGCCGGATAGGATATAGACTTACACCAGATCATTCGAAAATAAGGAGAAGACAATGAAAGTCCAAGACAAGGAAGAGGACGGGGTTTTTCTGCTCCTGCCCGAGAACGACTGGGAGGGCATCAATAATCTCATCGCGGTCGCGACGGTCGGCATAGGCGGAAAGCTGCGATATGCCGGGCGCGATAACGAAAGAGGCGGCCGATACTTCTCGATAAGGTTTTCGGTCGAAGAGAGGGAATTCTTGATCGTCAAAGGCGGTACGGAAGAGGACAAGCTGGCCATCGTGAAGATCCGCGGCCTGTGCTTCAACGGCTTGTCGAACAAGATGATCGTTCACGGCCAGTTGGCGACGAACGAAGGAACCGGCATCTTGATCACAGCCAACTATTGCAGGGATTGCGGCCGACCAATGACGGAAAGGGCCGGTTGGGGAATATGCCGGAACTGCGCGGAGACGAATTGCGCCCATACGATCTACGAACGGCGACTTTTCACCTGCGATAACGAGATCGCCTTTTGCCGCGTCTGCACCGAATGCGGCCTGCCGGACCCGGTCGACTTGATGCGCATCAAAGGCCTTCCGCCGGAAGAAAAGCTGGCCGAGATCAGGCGCGCAGACCCCAATCTCATGTTGACGGGCAGTTTGGACAGCCCGAGAAAGATCCTGCTCGCCGTAAGGACCATAATCGACAACAGGAACTAAGCCCGGTTTGACTGCAAACCGGGCCGTTTATTTGCACGGCGCGTGGTATAATTAATCCGATGAAAAAACTCATTTATTTATTAATAATCGTCGCAGTCGTCGCGGTGGTTTGGATACTGCTCGCGTCCACGAAACAGGTCGTAGCTCCGGCGAGCGAGAACCAAACTCAGTCCGCCCCGGCGGCAAGCGGAAGCGGGTTCACAGCGTCGGCCTTCTTCGATTCTCGTTCCAACGCTTCACTCGGAACCTACCTCACGGACGCCAAGGGAATGACCCTTTACACTTTTGCGAACGACCAGCCCGGCGTTTCGAACTGCACGGGCGGCTGCGCCGCGAAGTGGCCGGCTTACGGACCAGGTATAAGCGCAACGGGGACCGCACCGATCAACCTGCCGATGCTGCCGGCGAATGTCGGAACGATCAAGGGGACGAACGGCTTGGCCCAATTCACTTGGAAGGGAATGCCGCTCTATTACTATTTCGAGGACAAGTCGCCGGGCGACGTTTTCGGCGAGGGAGTGGGCGGGGTCTGGTACGTCGTAAAACTCTAAAAACAATCAGGTCGGGGCAAGCCCCGACCTTTTTTCAACTGATCAAAGAACGGAATTTCTCCAGGGCTTCCTTGAGAGTCCCGGAAGCATCCAAATCCGTCGTGTCGATTATTATTTGGAACTGATCGTCGGCGAGATGATCATCGATGCAATAAAGTTTCCGGTAATGCTCTCTTTCCGTCGCCATCCTTCTTTTGGAAATGCGCACGATCTCCTCGACGGCCAAGCCAGAGTTTTCCGGCCGGTCCTTGATGCGCTTTGCACCTTCCGCCAGGTCGACGGCGAGCTTTATGTTCACCGCCTTGAAACCGCACTTGAGCCAGGGCGCCATACGACCGTTCACGATCAAGTTGTCATACGTCATCATCAGATCTTCCTGGGCTCGATCGATCTCCCTTTCGAAATCCGGGTCGCTGTCGAGCCGCTCGTAAAAAACATCCTTCGACAGGCCCTTTTCCCTGGCGATCGCGTTGAATATCTCTCCGGTCTCACGGAACTCATACCCGAGACTATCGGCCATGCCTCTGGCGAGCGTCGATTTGCCGGCTCCCACCAGACCGCTGATCCTGATAACTGCCATTTTCCACCTCCCTTTTTGTTTTGAACGAACTCGCTTCACTTCTAGCACAAAGAGGCTGATTTTCCAAGAATTTGCGGGTATAATTGTCATAATGGCGATCTTCAAAGGAAAGGCTCTCTGGATACCGCTCGGCCTCACGGCCGCTTTCTTCGCTGCAGGAGCGATCATCGGCCTCCTCAAGGTGAACGGCCTGGGTTACCCGGTCATCATCCACTTCGACCAGTTCCAGGGCGTGGATTTCGTCGGTTCAGCGAGCGACTTTTGGGGCATCTGGCTCGGCGGTCTGGCTATCGCCGCTTTGAACTGCGTTTTAAGCGAGGTTTTCTTCCGCCGGGAGCGTTTCCTGGCCTATCTCTTTATCGCCGCGAATGCGCTCATCGGCCTTTTCACCCTGATCTTTGCGGCCGTCGTCGCTTCCGCCAACTAAGGACATGGACACCGTCATCGTAATCGCCGTCGTTCTGCTTCTCGCGGCCGTCGCCTTGATCGTGGTCGCCTTGGCTCTTTTCCGAAAGCTGAAGAGCCCCCATGACGGCCAGGCGCTGGTCCTGCTCCAGAACCAAATGAACGAGATCACCCGGACGCTGGACTCCAAACTAGCCGAGTCCACGCGCGTCATCCAAAGCCAATTCGGGCAAAGCGCCAAGATCATAAAGGACGTCACCGAACGCCTGACAAAACTGGACGAAACGAACAAACAAGTCGTGAATTTCGCCGACCAGTTGAAAAACCTTCAAGATATCCTGAAAAACCCGAAGCAGCGGGGCATCCTGGGCGAGTATTATTTGGAAACGGTCATGAAAAACGTCCTGCCTCCCGGTTCCTACCAAATGCAGTATCCGTTCAAAGACGGGACGATCGTTGATGCGGCCATATTCGTCAAAGACAAGATAATTCCCATCGACTCGAAGTTCAGCCTGGAAAATTACAACCGGATCCTGGAGACCCGGAACGCCGACGAGCGTGATCGGTTGGAAGCGGCTTTCCGCCAGGACCTCAAAATGCGCATCGATGAAACATCGAAGTATGTTAAACCCGAAGAGGGGACGATGGATTTCGCTTTTATGTTCATACCGTCCGAGGCGGTCTTTTACGACGTCCTGATCAATAAGGTGGGTGCCGTGACCGGGAAAGACCTGATCGAATACGCCTTCGGGAAAAAGGTCATCATTGTTTCGCCGACTTCTTTTCTGGCCTATCTTCAAACGGTCCTTCAGGGACTCAAAGCTCTCCAAATCGAGGAATCGGCCAAGGAGATAAGGAAAAGAGTGGAAGAACTGGGCCGGCATCTCGGGAACTACGAAAACTACATGAAAAAGCTCGGCAGCCACCTCGGTACGACGGTGGGTGCCTACAACAACGCCTACAAGGAGCTGGGTAAGATCGACAAGGATGTCCTGCGCATCACCGGTGAGGCCGTGAACGTCGAACCCAGCACCATCGAGCCTCCGCCCGACGACGAGTGAAAAGTATGGAGGTTGAACCTCCATACTTTCTGGGGATAAGTCCATGAATACCGCAAAATTGCTAGAATTTTACTCCACCCTCGGCCGGCCGATCACGGTCATGGAAGCGGCGCGCCTGGGCGGACTGCCGCCGGCGACCGCGCTTGAAGAATTGGAAACCCTGGTTGCCCAGAAGAAAGCGAGGGCGGAAGAAGGTTTCTACTCGACGACCGGCCTCGACATATCGGCAAGAAAAAGACAAGACCTGCTTTTGGACGTTAAGTGGAGAAGATTGGAACGCTTGGCAAAATACTTCCGTTTCGTGCCGTTCATCGATTTCGTTTTCGCAAGCGGATCGATAGCGATGGGCAATGTGACGCTGCGGTCGGACTTCGACGTTTTGATCGGCGTCCGGCCGGGCCGCATCTTCACCGTCCGATACCTTTTGAATTTCGTATTCGGATCGATCGGGAAAAGACGAATGGACGACCAAGAAGGTTCGAGCCCGGACAAACTTTGTTTCAATCACTTCGTCACCGAAAGCACGGCCGTCAAACCGCCGTGGAACGCTTACCGGAAAGAACTTTACGCCAATCTCGTGCCGATCTACGGCCAGCCAGAGGCGATCGGGAAACTCTTCCCGAAAAACACCGCCAATCTGCACTTGGACGTTAAGGGAACCAACTTGATCGGCGGTATTTCCGGATTCCTTCTCAAAGGAAATTTCGGTGATCTGGTGGAAAATAAAATTCTCGCCCCCGTCGCCAAACGCCGGCTCGCCGCCTACATCGCTCGAAAATCCCAAAAGGGAAGAGTGGTGGTAAGCGACTCAGAGCTGGAATTTCACTTCGACCTTAGATACGAAGAAAAGTTCGCCGGACTGGAGCTGTGAATAACCTCGCTTGCCTTTCCCGGAGAGATTTTTAAAATTTTAAACAGAACAAGAAAAATAGGAGGTAATCTTGAACTACGATTCGGAAGTATTCGTGGAAAAATGCTACTATCAGCACCGGCTGAATTTCTCCCACTCTTACAAGCACACCTATCTCGATAGGATCGGGGTAGACTTCAAGGTATTCAACGAGATGAGCAATGAAGTCTTCGACCTCCAGGTCAAAACATCCGATACCGGCATGACCATCGGCATGGTGCTACCGATCTTGAAACCTCTACCGGAAGGACTCACGGTCATATCGAAAGGTATGCTGGAAAAGGCCGCGCTACACTTCAGACGCCATCAGAACGTGCCCTACATAATCTTCGTCGCACGGGTCGGCGCCAGGAAGACGGAAGAGATGGTAATAGACGAGATTTGGCGGGAAACCGAACGAATGTTCTTCCAATCACGGTTAGCCGCATAAGACAAAATTTCCGTGGTTTTCA
>CAYRVA010000017.1:0-8036 GCA_964427645.1 uncultured Candidatus Saccharibacteria bacterium
CCGATTTAGTGGTAAAACGCCAATATTCTTTAAGAAAGGAGAGTCATACACATGAAATCTATGCTTATCGGAATCGCTGGGCTACTGGTTTTTATTTTCGGGCTGGCAGCATTTTTCGGAAAATTGCCGTTTGCTAGCACATTAACGCCACCATACATATTGGTATCCACAGTGGTGGTCGTGTTAGGAATATCCTTGCTCTTTTTATCCTGGGGTTTGCAGTTAAAAAACTTCTGGGCGGTGATGGCGATAGTTTTTTCATAGCTATGTGCTCCGAATGGTGCATTTCGGCGCTGGCGGTATCTCAAGAAAATTCTGTCAACGACGGATGTGTCTTTGGTCTTGCTTTTATGGTCGCCGCGGTTGCGGTCGTCTGGGAAAGAGCGGACCTGATAGCGGATCAGGCGCTCGAGAATTGGTTATCAAATCAATAAGCGTGCCATAGCTTCACGCAGTGGATTCCCGAGGTGGATACCGTTGCGGCTGGTCCAGCGCCCGCGCGCCGTTCCAAGCGAGGATTAGATACCCCCGCTATGGTTCCTTCAACCGGGTGGAGAACGCCAACTACTGTCCGTGTCCGAAGGAAGCAGGTTATGGCTGTTGTACGCGCCCGTCACTATCCCAATGTGGATGTGACGGTTTTTTATTTGATTTTGGGCTCGGTTTGACGTATCAGATGACGGTCGTTAAAATGACTAGGAAAGAGGGGAAAAAGGTCGTTTGAACCATTAATTTCAAGTATCACATGCCCAACGTTACGATCTACACGACGCCCAGCTGCGTTTTTTGCAAAATGACGAAGTCTTTCTTCCAGGCGAATGGCGTTAAGTACGACGAAAAGGACGTCGCGGAGGATATCGCGGCGCGGGAGGACATGGTCCGCAAGTCCGGCCAGCTCGGGGTTCCCGTTATCGACGTCGGCGGCGAGATCGTCGTCGGTTTCGACAAGGAGAAACTTTCCGAACTTCTCCACATAAAGTAACCGGTACGCACCGGAACCGGAAACGGCTGGCCAACCAGCCGTTTTTGGCCTAAAATAACGGAACATGGCGAAATTGAGAGGGTTATTGTCGAACGTTTGGAAATTTTTGAAACGCCCCTATGGCTGGGGCGGTGTTTTGGTCTTGGTTGTCGTCTATCTGATCTTCTTCGGTCACGGTGCGCCGAAGACGCAGTTCATCACGATTGAACGGGGGACCATCACCCAGACCGTCGTCGTCACCGGCCAGGTAACGGCCGCCAAGGATGTCGCGCTTTCTTTCGAGCAAACGGGCAAGATCGCCCGCATCTACGTGACCGAAGGCGACACGGTCGCAGCGGGGGCTTCTTTGATCGCCCAGGACGGCGCGTCGGAGGCGGCGACTCTCGATAAGGACCAAGCGAACCTTGCGGCCGCCCAGGCCAACCTCGCCATCTTGCAGCAAGGTGCGACTCCGCAGGACATCGCCGTTTCCGAGGCCCAAGTGCAAACCGCCGGCAACACTTTGATCGCCGCTATCCAGAACGCTTATGCCGCAGCCGACGATGCGGTCCACAACCAGACCGACCAGATCTTCACCAATCCGCGCACCAACCCTCAGCTCGTTTTCCCGACCGGCGATCCGCAGCTCACCATCAACGTCCAAAGCGAACGTCTGGCGCTCGAGAATGCTTTGAGCGGCTGGCAAGCCGGTATCGGATCGCTCACGGCCGCGAGCGACCTCGGCCCCGCCGCTTCGACGGCGAACGCGGTCCTCACGCAGGAGCAGATGTTTCTTGGAGACGCCGCCTCGGCCGTGAACGACGCCGCTCCCTCGAACGTGCTCTCCCAAGCGACCATTACGAGTTGGAAGACTAACATCGCCGCGGGCCGGGCCGAGGTGAATACGGCCGTCACTAACGTCTCCGCCGCGGCCGCTACGCTTGCGGTCTATCAAAAGCAGCTGACCTTGAAGGAAGCGCCGCCGACCGCGGATCAGGTGGCCGCCTCCGAAGCGGCCGTCGCCCAGGCCCAGGCCCAGGTGGAGTTGGACCAGGCGGCTTTGGGGAAGACGGTTTTGCGCTCTCCTTTCAATGCTTTGGTCACAAACGTCCTGCCGCAGCTTGGTGAGACGGTCACCTCGGGGGAAGAAGTGATCGACCTCATCGGCACGAATACCCTGCAGGTCGAGGCCTATGTTCCGGAAGTGGACGTGGCGAAACTCGAAACGGGCGATGTAGTCTCGATGACCTTCGACGCCCTGCCGAACGATACCTTCACCGGGAAAGTGATCACGATTTATCCGGCTGAAACCGTTATAAACGGCGTCGCAAACTACAAGATCGAAGTGGCCTTCGACAAAATCGATCCGCGTTTCAAGAGCGGCCTCACGGCCAATATGACGATCGATACGCTCAAGAAGGACAACGTTCTGATCCTGCCGCAAACCGGCATTATCGAGAACGACCAAGGAACTTTCGCGGAAAAGATGGAAAACGGCAAACCGGTCCAGGTGCCCGTCACCTTGGGCGTCCAGGACGAAAACGGCAATTCCGAGGTGCTTTCCGGATTGAGCGAGGGGGACAGGGTGGTAAACATCGGTTTGAACCAGTAAGCCCGTAAAATGCTCTCCGTCACGGGCCTCGAAAAGACCTATCACAGCGAAGGGACCGACACCCAGGCTCTGGCCGGGGTCTCTTTTCGCATCAAGCCGGGCGAGTTCGTCGCCATCATGGGACCCTCGGGTTCCGGCAAGTCGACCCTGCTCCATATTCTCGGTTTTTTGGATCGGCCGACGGGCGGCGAATACGTCTTCAACGGCAAGAAGATGGACGAGCTTTCCGACGAGGACCTTGCCCGGGTGCGGAACAAGGACATGGGTTTTATCTTCCAGGATTTCAATCTTCTCGGGCACGCCACGGTCTACGAGAACGTCGAGCTGCCGCTCCTCTATGCGAGCGAGATCCCGCCCGAGAAGCGCCGGGGGCTCGTCGAAGAGGCCGTGAGCGCCGTCGGTCTTGCGGAAAAAATGGTCGTCGAAGCGGGGCATCTTTCGGGCGGGCAAAAGCAACGCGTCGCGATCGCAAGGGCGCTCGTCACGGGTCCCGGCGTCATCTTCGCCGACGAGCCGACCGGGAACCTCGATTCCCATTCCGGCGCGGCGGTGATGGAAATATTGCGTGACCTGAACAAAAAAGGACACACCGTCATCCTCGTGACGCATGAAACCTATACTGCCGAGTTCGCGAACCGCATCCTGCGACTCAAAGATGGCCTCCTCGAAAGCGACGAGCCGGTCATCAAGCGGCGGGAAACTTTCTTCAAATGACCTTCAAGGATATTTTGCATACCGGTTTAAGGAGCGTTCGCCACGCCAGGATGCGCTCCTTCTTGACCATTCTTGGCATTGTGATCGGTATCGCATCGGTGATCATAATCATGTCCTTGAGCGCTTCGGCTCAGGATTACATCGTTGGCCAGGTGGAATCGTTCGGTTCCGATCTGATGAGCATTAACCCCGGCGTGCCGGTGGCCGGAGGCGCACCGGCCCAGGCTGCCGGAGTAGTGATAAAAACTCTGGTGAAACAAGACGCCGACAATCTCTCGAGAGAGCCGTCGATAAAACTCGTATCGGCGAACGTCACCGGGCAGTCCGCCGTAGTCTACGGGGATAAGAGCAAATCCGTACTTTGGACCGGGACGGATCCGAACATGTTCAAAATGGTCAACGTGACGTTCGAGAGCGGTCGCCCTTTCACCGAGGCCGATATGAGCGCTTACAATAAAGTGATAGTTCTCGGATCGAAGCTCGCGGACGATCTTTTCAGCAAGATCAGCCCGGTCGGGAAGTACGTCAGACTGCAAGGCTTCAATTTCCTGGTCATAGGCGTGCTGCAGCCCAAAGGCGTCGGCATTTTCAGCTTCGACAATTACGCCGTCCTGCCCCTTACCGTAGGCCAAAGGCAACTGCTTGGGGTCGACTATTATCAGGAGATAGATGTAAAAGCCGACCCGGCTTACACTTCGAGCTTCGTAAAGGAGAGGATAACTTCGGTGCTTCGCCAGGATCACCACATAACCGATCCCTCGAAAGACGATTTCACCGTCCAGTCAATGGACGACGCGCTGAAAGCTTTGGGGAATATAACCTCCATACTCACCGTTTTCCTCTCTGCTATCGCCTCGATCTCGCTCGTCGTTGGCGGCATCGGCATAATGAATATCATGCTCGTTTCGGTCGTGGAGCGGACGCGCGAGATCGGTCTACGCAAGGCCGTGGGTGCGACGAACAAGGATATCCTGCGGCAATTCCTCGTCGAATCCATGCTTCTAACATTCATGGGCGGCATCATCGGGATAGCCATCGGCGCCATAATCGATTTTCTGGCCTATCTGATATTGAAGACATTCCTTACGACCGGCTGGGTCTTCGCCTTACCGGCCTCGGCCATCATCCTCGGGACCGGCGTCTCGATGGCGATCGGTATCGTCTTCGGTTTTTATCCGGCCCGCCAAGCGGCGCGTAAGAGTCCGATCGAGGCGCTGCACTACGAGTAGGGAAGAGACTCGATCCTTATTGCACGCAAAAGATTGCCGGAAGGACAGGGAAGTCTGTCTTCCCAGGTAATAATTTTCGTAGGATAATTGCGAAATGGATCGTAGAGACGTCATCCTGATACTTGGCGTCGGTATTTTACCGGATGGCTCGCTGCCGGAAATCGCCAAAACCTGGACAAAAAGGGGAGTGGAGCTTTATCAGAAAGGCGTTGCCCCGCGCATTCTCATCTCGGGTGCCTGGAGTTACCAATTAGACCAGAGGCCCTCACGCACGGAAGCAGCGGCGATGAAAGAATATGCCGTCAGCCTAGGTGTTCCGGAAAGCGCGATCTACACCGAAGAGGAGTCCAAGGATACGATAGGCAACCTATATTTTTCGAAGGTGAATTATCTTGAGCCGCAAGACTGGAGGCGGGTTGTCGTGGTTTGCTCCGATCACCGTCGTGAACGGACGGGCTATCTCCTCAAAAAGATCCTGGGGCCAACCTATGAATTCCGATTCGCCGATGAACCCAGCGAAAGCTCGAGGGCGGACATCGAAGGCCTTGCGAAGAAAAAAAAGCCTCGCTGGAACTAGTGCGGGAATGGCTCGACCCGATACCCGACGGAGATACAGAGAGGATCAAAGAGCTCCTTTTCACTAAACACCCGGCCTACGCCGAGCATCCGGCAGTATCCAAGGAAGTTCTGATCAAGGCGATAGAGGAAAAGCGTAGGCAAGTCTGACCGTTTTCCCATGATCCGGATGGATGGAGACTCGCCTCACAAGGCGAGTATTTCACTGCGTGTTACTGACAAGACCATGCTCGTTCCACCCACCCCTCAATTTTTTACATATAGTTTTGGTATAATTCAGCTATGTTTCAAAATCTTGAATACTGGCTTTTTCTCTTCATCGCCTTCGCACTCATCTATGCGAGTTACGTCCAAGTGCACGGCTAGGAAGACCAACGGCCAGATACGGAAAACCGCGCCTCAAGCGCGGTTTTTCATTTTCAGGCGGGGTTTTCGGGGTTTGGCGTCGGGTTCCGCCTTCGGTTTTCCGGCGGTTGCGGTCGGCGGCTTCTTAAAAACCTTGTCTTCGAGCGCCGTGAAGACGCCTTCCGGCAGTTTTCCGTTCTTCGATCCCACGAAGAACTTCACGATCTTTTCCCCGACCGGCATCAGCTGGATATCGGCTTCCTTTTCGAGCGCATCCGCAAGGTCGTTCAGCCGTTCCTTCGGGACATAACCGAGAACGTAGTTGTCGAAAGCCTCGATGTATCCGTCCACCTTGTTCCAGCCGCGTTTGCCTTCCGGCGCCTTGGCGGTCATGGCCACAACATTGGCACTCAGCTTCTGGGCCTTGTTCGCCCGGTTGCCGCGCACGTAAATAATATCGCCGAAAGCGCTCTTGGTCCGGTTCTTGCCTTCTTCGAGGTATTTCCTGGATTCGCGGATGGTGGCTTTTTGCTCTTCGATGATGCTACGCTCGCCGTGGGGTCCCCGGCTATCCAAGTCGTACCGGTCGATCTGGTTCGCGGTTAGCGGCCGGGAACAGTTCTGGAATATCGCTAGGCGAATGGCCTCGCGGGACTCATTGACGTTTTTGGGGTCAAAACTGGCGTTGCCGATGGTCTCGTAAAGCAGCTCTTTGAGGACCGGCGGCGGGAGCAGCCGGTTTATTTTGAATAAAGTGATGTCGTTTTCGTCGAAGAAGTTCTTCGCGGTCGGTTCCAGCCACTCGCCCTCGTCGACTATCCTGCCGAACTCAACCTCCTTCACCAGTCGGTCGAGGACATCCGCATGGTCGGGGAGAAGGTGGTCGAAGTGACCGGTGGCGTAGAGAACGTCGAAAAGAGCCGCCGTCGGACTGGCTGCTTCCGGGACCTCACTTCTCCTACGTTCGTCTTCGAGCGGCGTGGTGATGATGATCCCTTTCTTGAGGTCTTCCTTGGTCAGTTTACTTTCCGTGCCTGGCTCGTAGAAATGGATCTGCTCCGGATCCTTGAGCAAGCGGCTTTCCGTGAGGATGTCCTTTTCTATGCCGAAACTGATACCGTTCGGTTCCCTCACTTCCGGCCTATTATTTTTGAAGTTGAAGCCGACCCGGCCGGAGATCCAGAAGTCCTGGTAGCGTTTGTCGAGCGCTTCCCGGACGCCATCACGCAAGGTCTCGTCCGTTCGGAAGATCTTGGTTTCGGCGAGTTGGTCGATGACATTCTCCTTGAGGTAGAAAAGCTCGGAATTTCTCGGGTTCCTCGCCAAGCTTTCCTTAACGTCGCTCAAAACCTCTTTGGCGTTCTCTTTGGCGCCCTCCTTACCGTCCACTATCCGGTCGAACGCGAGTTCGACGTCGCGGTCTTCGTTGCGCTGATGAGCCTCGATCGACCGAATCTCATCGGGCGAAGGCTCTCGGTTGAGGGATGGTTCTGGGAAATGTTCGGCCATCACTAAAATTATAGTCTCCTGGAATCGGTTGTCAAAAAGTGTATAATGGTTCCATGCTAGATTTTTGGAGCAGTAATTGGATGGTGGCGATATCGATAGCCTGGGTCTTGCCCTGGAAAGGCGTCGCTCTTTGGAAAGCGGCCCGCCGCACGGACAAGTGGTGGTTCATCGCACTTCTCGTTTTGAACACGCTCGCGATCCTCGAGATCCTCTACATTTTCATTTGGAGCAAGCGCCCCATGCAGGCGCCTGTCAAAAAAGAAGCCCACGGGAATTAAGGCGGATGCGGGGCGTTTTCGTCTCCTTAATGGCGCTCGTTTTGTTCCTTTTGGGCGTTTACTTAATTTTCGGCGGCCTCGTCCGTAATATACGTTAAGGACCCATGTTCTCGGTCAAAAGAATATACGACAAAAGTGCTTCCCGGGGCGGCTACCGCGTCCTCGTCGACCGGCTTTGGCCGCGTGGCGTCTCGAAAAAGGAGGCGCATCTTGACCTATGGCTCAAAGATATCGCCCCGAGCGATAAGCTGCGCGATTGGTTCGGTCATGATCCGAAAAAGTGGCCGACCTTTCAAAAGAGGTACGCGGCGGAACTAAAAGAAAAACTAACGCTCGTCGAGTTCTTGCGGGTCAAGGAAAAGAAAGAAAAGGCGATCACGCTCCTTTTCGCGGCGGGAGACGAGGAACGCAACAACGCCGTCGCTTTGAAAGAGTTCCTTGCCTCCGGGCCGAGGTTCAAGCCAAAAAAGGGAATGCCCAAGGCGGGATCCTTCGCGCCGGACTTCGAGTTGCCCGACCAAGACGGCACCTGGCACCGTCTTTCGTACCACCGGGGCGGCTGGGTGCTTTTGTATTTTTACCCGAAGGATGACACACCGGGATGCACCAAGGAGGCCTGCGGCATCCGCGATTATTTCCCTGACTTCAGGAAGCTCAAAGCAAAGGTCTTCGGCGTGAGCGTGGACAGCGTGGAAAGCCACGCCAGATTCGCGAAGAAATACCGTTTGCCGTTCACGCTTCTTTCGGACGAAGGAAAATTGGTCGTGCGTCTGTACGGCGTTTGGGGCAATAAGCAGTCTCTGGGCCGGGGG
>CAYRVA010000018.1:0-7986 GCA_964427645.1 uncultured Candidatus Saccharibacteria bacterium
GGGCTAGCGTGATTCCCATCGAGGCGGTCTTGACCTTGCTGAAACCGATAAGCCATCTCGTGCTGCTTTTGGTCTTAACCGCCGTATCTTCTTTTGTCATTGCTATCTCCTTCTTTCTTTTTGCTAGATGATTTCTCTTGCTTTTTCACTGCAGAGCCTGCTCATGAGATTCGACGCCTTGAAGAAGGTGTCGTTGCCGGCCAAAGCCCGCATTTTCCTGCGGTCTTCGGCCGTGAATTCGTCCGAGACGACCATCTCGCCGAAAAGGACCGTCATTTTGGCGATGTAGGTCATCGTCTCAATGATGGTTTCCTTCCCGACAGTGGGTACGGTCTGGCGCAACGGCGCCGTTTCTCGACTTTTCTTCGCCGATTCGGCACCGAGTCCTTGCCCCGCCGTGGCCGTCATTTCGGCCACCACTTTTATCTTTTCCGGAACGGCACGTTCCTTTCCTGAGAGTAATCGCACCAAAAACCTGTCTTTTTCGTAAGAGAGCTTTTGGCGCGCTTCGTCGAAGGGAATCGCTCCGGAGGCAACGAGACGACTGAGGGGTTTTATCTCCTCGGCTATCTTTTTGATCTCCGCTACGGCGTATCCCTTTCCTTCCAGGAAAAACATGACCTTCAAGCCCGGAAGACCGACCGGTTTTTGCCTACCTTTAACCCAGCGGCTCACCGTATCGATGCTGACATCGGCGTAAATCGCCAGTTCTCTCTTGCGGGAGACGGTATCGGACCTGGTCGTGGCCCCGCCGACAAAGTGCTTCAAGCACTCCACCGAACTGCCTTTGAAATCCATGTATACCTCCTTTGCTTTTTGCTTAATTCATTATTCTTTGTTTCAAAGATCGCAAGGAGAATGTACAACTTATAACATCTTATGTCAACGCAGGATTGACCGGGGGACGATAAAATTGTATCGTGTCCCAGCGATTGGTAAGACAGTTCTTTAAAAGCATTAAGAAGTGAAGAAAGGAAGGTTGTATGGAAATCGAGGCCATTGTCGGCCTGGTCTCTGGAAAACCCGGTAACCGCTACGCGGTCGCCTACCCTTCCGAGGAAAACGACGCCGTCATTCCAGACAAATCGATCACGTTCTCCCTGTCCGATTGGGGAGGCGAAAACGAGCCGAAAAGAGGACAGGTCGTCCGCCTGAGCGGTATCGAAAGATTTGCGAAGGGGTGGCGCGCCAGCCATGCCGAACCAGTGAAGTTAAAAGCAGAAAAAGCAGAAAAAGCAGAAAGGAAAAAGTCATGAGAAAGGAATTTGTTCAATTCAAGGATGTGAAGGAGCCGTTCTTCGTCCGAGTCGGCTTGGATGAAGGCCGAGTCCGTTATTTCATAGAACTGTACGAGTCGGGCGCCAAGGTCGACCCGCCGACCATCACGGAAGACAGAAATCTGGTCGACGGGCGCCATAGGAAGGCTGCTCTCATAAGGCTCGAGCACGCCGGAACCGAGTTCAATGTCACCCCGAACGCTCCCAAGGAAGACTTGATCATTCGGGCCTTCAAGGCAAACTCCGGCGGACCGAAACCGCCCACCCAGGACGATTTGGACCACACGCTCGAGCTGCTGCTCGAAACCGGCGTTTCAAGAGAGACCATATTGAAAAGAATGACATCGACCATTCCCTTCCCCCGGCTGCTAGTGAGAAGGCACCTTAGCGACGTTCAATCCAAAATAGCCAAACGCCGCCTGAACGAGGCTATGGAAGCTATGGCCGACGAGAAACTCAACCTGACGGTCAAGGAAGCGGCCAAAAAGTTCAACGTCAATCCGAGTTCCCTGAGAGCCAGGCTCAAAGCCTCGTCCAACGCCAAGAAGCGGACCGAGGCCGAAGACATTAGGGGCAGCCTCACGAAGCGGTTCCATAGCTTCGCCATGAGCAACTCGCACGTGATGAGAAAGACCATTCTCGCCTACAAGGACGGCGAAATCAGCCTCAAGGAAGCGCTTGCGGTAATCGAATACGCCAAGCGCCTTTCCAAACACTTCGACCATTCCATCCGAGAGTGGGAGAAGAGACTCAACAAGAGCCGATCTTCCAAGTAACTATTTCACGCCATACCAATCACTTTTCATATTGTCCCCGCCCTCAATTCGGCGGGGATATTTGTTTTAGGGCACAAATATTGACAATAAACGACTTATAGTTTATGTTATAAAAACGGTAGTTTAACAAAACGGAACCGAAACAAGAAGAAAGGAGGGTCCACAAAATGGAACCCCGGGAAAAAGAGCGGAAGGAGGAAATAGAGAAACGGCTCGAAAACGTAAGAGCTAGTACCGCAACCACCGAGATTATGCGGTATCCGCCCGAGTATCTCGACTTCAAGCGAAAGGTCATTCTTCCGCATCTCGAGATCGCGCTCGATCGCATTGAGCGCGGCGTTCAGGGCCTTTGCATCGACTGCGGGGAGAAGATACCCGCCCGACGCCTAGAAGCGGTCCCGGCGGCGATCCGGTGCGTCTCGTGCCAAAAGCGTTTCGAGGCCGGCGGTGAGCCATCCGAAAAGGAAAAACGGGAAGCCCGCATCTTCGAGGCTTATCGAGAGGCCATCCTTTATCTTAAAAAGAAGATCTTCTTGCCCGCTGATGAATTCGAGAGGTCCGTCTACGAGGCGTGGTCGGAAGCAACCCACAAGATGATCAACTGTCCCTGCCGAGAAGGCCACCCCGAACTCTGTTTCAACCGATTGAACGAAGATGAAAAAATATCGATGCTCAAAGGAAGTTCTTTGAGCCTCGAAAGATTCCGAGAGCTAGTTGCTAAAGCAAAGGTTCTTGCTTTAGCGAGCCTCTAGGTTGAGATCATGCATCACAGCGTCGCCGTCCCCGGCGGCGCTTTTTATTTTACTAAGCCGCTTTTGGCAGCTGGATCTCCTGCGCTTCGCTCTCGGAGAAGTCGAAGCCGCGGAAAGCATACGGAGAATCGCTCTGCCTTTCCTCGGGCGTAAGGAAGTCCTCCGGAAAAGAGTCCTTGCTCGCCCGAACCACGACGAACTCAATGTCTTCTGGATCAATAACCCCTTCGGCCACCCGGACGAACTCGCGATCAAGGCCGCCGGGGACCCTTTCTTCCGAGCTCACACCCTTAACGTTTAAACCCCTTCCCTCTTTGAAACCAACGACGGTTATCAGCTGATCTTTGCCGACCGATGAATGACCTTCCATGAACGCGGTTTGGAGGCCGCGATTATCGCCGTAACCGGACCAATTGGCGCAATTAGGGTAAGCTTCGCCGTCGGCGGCGATGTTCTTATCAATGGGCAACTTGACGCTTTCGCGGTTCAAAAGAGCGCTCACGAGCATCATCGGATCCTCCCGGCGAACAAGCAGGTTGCCGCGGAAATTCTTATAAAGATCGTCGACACTTTCGTAAGCGCGGCCGCCTGCTTCGGTGAGCGCTTTCATGAACTCCCGCGCGAACTCCTTGACGAACTCTTTTTGAGGCTCATCCGCGACCTTCAATGATTCGATGTGTTGAAATTCGACCATTAGGCGCCTTTTGATCTCCTCCTTCCCTACTGGCGGCTGGTTTATGTATTTCTCGACAGCCATGATTAATTGGATTTTAGCAGACCCAACCAAACCGTCCAGTCGTCCAGTTTTGTCTCGAGCTCGGCGTCGAAACGCTCCTTCCGACCGACCTCGATCTCTTTGGCGTTCACCTCCTTTTTCAATAAATCGGCATTGGCCGTCGCCAAGTGCTTGATCTCTTCCGGACCGTCGATCAGAAGTGTCACCTTATCCTTCGGCTCCATCCCCGCATCCTGCCGGAGGCCCTGAACCATCCGGACGAGCTCCCGGAGCCAGCCTTCTTCCTTGAGCTCGTGGGTGATCTCGGTATTCAAAAAGAAATCCTCCTTGAGCTTGGGATCGATGGCGATCTTCTTAACGTTGATCTCGTCGGCCAAAATATCGAGCAACCCGCCGGCATTCTTTAGCCCCCTGTTGTTTATTCTTAACTCCGATAAAGGTTGCCGTACCTTAATGCCGAGCTCCGCCCGCTTGGCGAGAACCGCACTCGCCAAGCCACGCACCAGCTGCATTTCTTTCAGCAACTTCTTGTCGGACGGACCAGGGTTTTTAAGAGCGGGCCAATCCGCCAAATGGACCGAGTTCTTATTGCCGAGAGAAAGGTGAAGAGCATCGGCAAAGAATGGCGTGAAAGGAGCAATGAGCTTGCTCACCTCGCCTAAGACATAACCGAGCGTCGCCGAGGCCGCGGCATAGTCCTTTTGATTGTCCGGCTTCTGGAAACGCCTCCGGGACCGGCGGATATACCACCGGGAGAGGTCGTCGACGAAACGCTCGATCTCGCCCGCGGCCCCGTTCACGTCGTAACGGTCTAGGTCCTTCGTCGCCCCGGCAGCCGTTTCTCTTAAGCGGGCTAAGATCCATTCGTCCAGAACGTTACTGTATTTAGTGTTCGATATTTTGTACTTGGCGTTCCTGTCGGCGTAGGTTCTCCAGAAAACGTAAGAGTTGTAGAGGATCGTGAAGAACTGGCGGGAGCTTTTCGAGAGCTCCGCCTCATCGAATTTCTTCGGCTCGCCCGGAGGATTCACGGTGTAAAAGTACCACCGGATGGCGTCCACGCCGTGCTTGCTCATCATTTCCCAGGGACCCACGATGTTCCCTTTGGACTTGGACATCTTCTGACCGTTCTTGTCCAAGATCAATCCCAAACAGATCACGTTCTTGTAGGGAGTGGGGCGGCCCAAGAACGTCGCAATGGCGAGAAGTGTGTAGAACCAACCCCGGGTCTGGTCCACCGCCTCGGAAATGTAATCGGCCGGATAGGCCGTCACTTTTTCGAAGGGGTAATGGTCCTCGGCCAAAGGCATCGCTCCCGAGTCGAACCAAACATCGATGACCTCCTTGACCCGCGCCATTTTTCCGCTGCATTTATCGCATTTAAACCTGACATCGTCGACATAGGGCCGGTGGAAGTCGGCCTCGCCCCCCTCGTTCCGGGGCACCGGCAAGAAGGAAGCCGTATAATGGCCGGCCGGGGCCAAGAACTCGCCGCCGAATTCCTCGCCTCGTTTTTCCCTTTCTCCCACGGCCCGGAACGAATCCCACCCTTCAAGGACGGAAGCCAGCATCCAGAGCGGATGTTCGTGCCCAACGATGAGTATCGTCTTGCCTTTCTCTTTCCCTTCGATCTCCTTAACGAAATCGTAAGCGCGCTTCCTCACGTCCGCGAGCGTCTCGCCGCCTTTGGGCGCCGTCGTGAACTTGTCTTGGAGCGTTTTAAAAAGGGCGTGGTACTCGGAAAGCGGATGGCCGTTCATGTCTCCCGCATTGATCTCGCGCAGCCGGTCATCGTACTTGATACCCTTGAATCCGATGGTTTTTTTCAAGATCTCGGCCGTCTCTTTGGTGCGGGCCAGATCGGAGGAAAAGCACAGGTCGATTTTCTCTTTTTGGAGCGCCCGCGCGGTCTTTTCCGCCTGAGCACGACCCTTGAGCGTCAGGTGGTATTTTTTCTTTTCCGGCCAGGAGTCGATGATGTTGAGCGGTATTTCTTCGGCCTCACCGTGGCGAACCAAGATGTATTTGTTGCCCGACGTCTTTCCTCCGGCAGCAAGCTCGGCGCCGCTTCCGACCGCCCTCGAGTGCCCGCATTTCTCGCAGACCCAGATCGGCAGGGGGGTGCCCCAATATCTCTCGCGTGATATCGCCCAATCCTTCACTTCCTTGAGCCACTCGCCGAAACGGCCGTGCTTGATCGTCTCGGGAACCCAATCGATCTTCTCGTTTTCGGCCATTAGATCGCTTTTGAGCCTGTTCATTCCTATGAACCAGGAATCGCGGGCGAAATAAATGAGCGGCGTACCGCACCGCCAGCAAAAGGGATAATCATGCGTGTATTTTTCTTCGCCGAAAAGGCAGTTTTCTTTCTTAAGCTGGTCTAATATTTTCTTCTCCGTTTCCGGTGATTTGACGTACAGCCCGGCGAAACCCTTAACCTCGGCGACGAATTTCCCTTCAGGGTTCACGGTATGGAACGTCGGCAGCCCGACTTTCATCCCTAGTTTGTAATCATCCTCGCCGTACATAACGGCCGTATGGACCACGCCCGTGCCGTCTTCGGTCGTGACGAAGCCGGCCTCGTAAACCCGGTAGCTCTCCTTGTTTTCCAGGCTCGGCACCGCAAAAAGCGGTTCGTATTCCAAACCGACGAGCTTTTCCCCTTTCACGACCCCCAGGTCGGCGAAGTTCTCGTGAAGGACCGCTCCGAGGCGCGCCTTGGCCAAGAGATAAGTTTCCCCGTTTTGAACCTTAACGATCTGATAGTCGATGTGCTTCCCGACCGCGAGGGCGACGTTGCCCGGGAGAGTCCAGGGCGTTGTCGTCCAAGAGAGGATGAAGGTTTTTTCGTCCGTCGCGAAACGGCCTATCTTCTGGCCTTTTTTCAAACGAAACTTCACGAAGACCGCCGTGTCGGTCGTTTCTTTGTATCCTTGAGCCAGCTCATGGGAGGAAAGCGCCGTTCCGCAGCGCGGGCACCAAGGCACTATCTTATGCCCTTTGTACAAAAGTTTTTTATTCCACGCTTCCTTAAGAATGGACCAGACGGACTCGATATAGTCGTTCGCGTATGTGACATAAGGATGGCCCATATCGAGCCAGAAGCCCATTCGCTCCGTGAGGCGCTCCCACTCATCCTTGTACTGCCAGACCGATTCCTTGCACTTGTCGTTGAACGCCGCGATGCCGAATTTCTCTATGTCCCTTTTCGACTTGAGGCCGAGTTTTTTCTCCACCTCGAGCTCGACCGGAAGGCCGTGGGTGTCCCAACCGGCCCGGCGCGGAACATAATAACCGGCCATGGTCTTGTAGCGCAGAACGATGTCTTTGAAGGACCGGGAAAGGATATGATGGATGCCCGGCCGGCCATTCGCCGTGGGCGGCCCCTCGTAAAAAACGAACTTCTTTTTCTTTTCGCGGTTCTTGAGGGTTTTTTCGAAAATCCGGTTCTCCCGCCAGTATTTGAGCACTTTTTCTTCCACTTCCGGAAGGGAGAATTTTTCCAAGCGCTCTAGCATTTATCGGTATTCTAGCGGAAAAAGCCGCCGTTTGCCAGCTATTTTGGCCGATCCTATACTGATAAAAGTCCTATTACAAACCAAAGGAGGTTGCCGTGATAGATATAGAGAAACTGCCTTTCGATGGTTTCGTGAACAACCTTGAAAGACGAAGGGAATGGCTCGAAAATGCCAAGATCGTTCTTGAGCATCTGAAAAGGGGCGAAAACGTCGGCTTTGTGGCCGACACGGCTGCCGGAAAAACGATCGTCGCCTTAATGGTGGTCTTCGGCGGCAGCTACCGGACCATCTTCGCCACACCTCAAAAAATACTGACGACCCAGCACCTGGAATTGCTCCGGAAAATCGCGGGAGACGACTCGATGGCTCAAGCCATCACCGGAGAGATATCAAGCGACCGGCGCCGGTGGGAAAAAGACATCGTCATCGCCACGCCTCAAACCATCGAGCACGACATCGCGTCCGGAAAGCTCGACTTAGCCAAGTTCGATTTGTTCATCCCGGACGAGTTCCATCGCGGCGTCGGCCACTACTCTTACACCGGCATAGCCGCTCGGGCCCACGCCAAAGGCGTTCAGATCTTCGGTCTTTCGGCTTCGCCCGCTCCTTCACCGGAAAGGATAGAGGTCGTCAAACGCAATCTTTTCCTCGACACCTTCATCATCGCGAACATAAAGACGCCGGAGAAGAAAGAGGATGTCATTGTCGTGGAACCGGACGAGCGACTGAACGAAGCGGAGACGTATCTGAACCTTCTGGTCAACCAGACCGGCCACGAACTTTTCTCGATCGGGCTCATGGCAGCAGCGCCTCAAATGACTCTGCGGCAGGCCGATCTCGACGGATTAAAGGAACGGATCGATAGGCTGGGTACGAACGACCCTCTGCGCTATCAGGGTCTTTATATCCTTGCTCGGTACATAAAGC
>CAYRVA010000019.1:0-7423 GCA_964427645.1 uncultured Candidatus Saccharibacteria bacterium
AGAGTGAGGTTACCGCTCGAAGCGAACTTCGCGTCGGTATAGTAGACTTGCGGCAAAGTATCTCTCTCAAGGAACGGAAAAACGTT
This sequence comes from uncultured Candidatus Saccharibacteria bacterium, assembly GCA_964427645.1. Classification (GTDB taxonomy): domain Bacteria; phylum Patescibacteriota; class Minisyncoccia; order UBA6257; family GWB1-50-10; genus JAMCRC01. The sequence goes on from CAYRVA010000019.1 coordinate 87, forward strand.
GGCGCTGAAGACGTTCGCAGTGCAGATCGTCTTCAAGTTTACGAGCTGGGAATAAAAACCGACGAATTGTTGTTGATCTTGCTGGCTCACGGCGCCTGAAAGTTGGTTCAATTGACTATCGACGCTCGCCGCTTGTTTTTGCAGGTAACTCTCGTAGCCGAATTTAAGGCCGAAGTAAACGAGAACGGAAAGAAGGAGAAGTACGAGCGAAAAGATGAAAAGCCGCCATGGGAAACCCACCGCGACCGGCTCGGCCACGAATTGCTCCCTGAAGACTGGCTGATTTTGTTGCTGTTCCGGCATTTTCGATTGGTGCTTTTAAGAAAAGTATTTTTCTGCGGCCCCGATCGCGGCGGGCAGTTCGTTCCGGACGTCCAGGATGACCGGCTCCAAGACCACCGGATAACCAACGCCCTGAAACGGGTTAGGTTTCACCATGGCGAGATCGAGCTGGCTTCCGAAATACTTCTCCACCCCGATCAAATTCGCCCCGGCACCGGTAAGCATCGCTCTTTTGAGAGGGCGGCCGTACCGACGCTCGACGACGCTCCGCGTGTGATTTACCTCCTGTATTATAACATCCAAAAAAGGCAGCGTTAATGTTGATAACTCGGCCTCGGCGCCACCGCCGGTGAGCCCGCGACGGCGCTTGAGCTCTTCCGCTCGGGCATTCGTAATCCCCAAGCTGCGCGCGATGGCTTGAGTGAGGTAAATACCGCCATAGTCCGTCTGACTGGCATAGAGCAGCTTGCCTTCTTTCACCACGAAGATGTCCGAAGCGACGGCCCCGAGATCTATGAGCAGAGTGGGCTCTGGCTCTTTGACAAGCAAGGATCGCGCCATGGCGATGCCGTCCAACTCGAGGGCGGTCAATCTCAATCCGGCGTTGCGGCAGATCGCTTTGTAGCGCTCAAGGATGTCCTTCGGAATGCCTATCAAAAATATCCTTTGGTATTTCTCACGGTTTTCGGTCTGAAATTCGTCTACCTTGAGCCAATCTACGGCGACCTCCCCGATCGGAAGCGGGATGTACTGCGGAGCCTGGAATTCCACCGCCTTCGCGGTTTCGGCCGGGGAAAGGAGAGGCATGTCGATCAGCGTCTCAAAAGAGGCGAAAGCTGGTATTGTTGCCACCGCGAGGCGCGTCTTCGGACGCATCTCGCCGACCAGCGTTTTGAGCATTTCCGTTCCTTCCCTTTCCGAGATCTTAAGCGAGCTCGTTTGGATGGCCCGGTTGGGATGGTTCAAATAATCCTGGGACTCCAAGAGACCGTAGTTCAAAAGGGAAAGCGCATCGCCTTTCCGCGCCAGTTCCGCCACCTTGATCGACGAAGTGCCGATATCGACGCCCAAAATAGATCGGGCGCTCAAGAAATTGCCGATATCGTCGAAAAAACTTCCTAAGAAATTCAAGGGGTTGACCATCTCGGTGCTTTCATTCTAACACACTGCCAAGTGCTATGATTTTACCGATGGAAGGTTTTTGGACCAGGGCGCTGGCCATTGTCGGGGAAATCGCGTTCCCCCCGGTCTGCCTAAGCTGTCGCAGGAGACTTCCGAGCGAGGAAGAAAGATTCTTTTGGCTTTGCGCCGTTTGCCACCGCCGAATCGACACTTATCCTCCCGAGTTCGTTTGCCCCGCTTGCCGCAACCGTCTCCCCACCGGTCGCGCTGTTTGCCATCCGCGGGCGGATTTCATCGTCCTCGCTCCCCTGCGCTACGATTGCCGGATGGTCCGTGATGTCATCCATGCCCTCAAGTACGAGCGCGCCAAGATCGCTGCCAGGTTTTTGGCGAACGAGATCGCTGATCATTTTTCAGCAGCGGCGCGTCTCGCTCCGGATTTGTTTTCCGATCTTCGGGATTGGGTCATCGTCCCTATTCCCCTTCATCCAAGCCGCGAAAGGAAACGCGGTTTCAACCAAGCCTTGGCGCTTGCAACGTCTCTCACGGCGGCCGGACCGGCGTTTTCCGGCGTGCAAATCGTCCAAAACGCGCTGATAAAAAAGGCACGGACTCCCTCTCAAACTGAACTGAACGGCGCCGAAGAAAGGGCGGCAAACGTCAGAGGGAGCTTTGGGCTGAAGGACGCCCGGCAGATCGCCGGCAGGAATATCTTTCTCGTAGATGACGTTTTTACGACCGGGGCCACCGTGCGGGCAGCGGCCGAGATATTGAAGGACGGCGGCGCGGGCAAAATAGTCGCCCTTGCGGCGGCCCGCACCTGAAAAGAATACAGAATGGGGAATCAAGAATAGAGGACGCGACACGCATCCTTCTACCTCTATTCTCAACCCTCTATTCCAGTTTATTGTTCCTGGGTGTGCGTGCTCGCCCGGCCGACATTCCGGCAATCGGCGTTCACGGTGCACTGGGACTCGCTGTATTGCGGCGGGCTGGAGTAAAGATAAGAGTAACCGGCGACGTTGTGGTTGCAGTAGCCGTAGGCGGTGCAGATCGAAACCGCGCTGCCACCCAACGAACTGCTCGGAAGTGTTATGCCCGCGACCATGTTCGACCATGTGCTCGAACTGCCTTTCGTGAGACGAACGCGGTACATGTAGATCGTGCTCGAAGAAAGACTGGAATCAAGATAAGAGGGGTTGGTGATGCCGCTCGCTATGCTTGTGAAGTAGCTGTTGTAATTGATCGATGAATTGGTTTGCCCTTCGGCCGTCGGAGCGCCGAAAAGCCAGCCGATGATCTTGCCGAGAGACTGCTCTATGAAGACCGTCGGAGACGGGAACTGCCTCAGCTCTACCGGTCCAACGACCGCATACGTACTCGAAGCAGTGTCCGGTTTCTGGACGGTGCTGTTTATGTTGTTCGTGTAAAACTCGTTAACCGGGATCTGGGAAACATCTTTCAGGCGGTAGTAGTAAGACGGACCAATTTGGACGTTCGGATCGCTGAAGGAGGTTGCGCTCTGGCTCACGGTGGAGGTTACGAGATTGGCGGTGAAGTCCGCACTCGTGCTGCGCTCCAGGATGCCGTAGAAAGGCTCCGAGTTCACCGGGTTATTGTTCCAGGAAACCTTGAGCGAGTTCCCTTGTTGGGTAGCGGATAGATTGGATGGCGTACCAGGGGTCACCTGGAAGCGCTGGATCTCAAAAGTGGACGTGGCGGTCGAGGTCGAATTGTCCTTCCAGTTCAAATAAAGAGTCGCGGGACCGTTGGTGAAAATGTTGAGCTGGGACGGCGCATCTCCCGAAACCGCCCCGAGCGGACTACAACCGCCGACCATCTTGCTGAGATCGCCCGCCGCACTTACCACTTTGAAATAGAGAGGTGGCGCAAAACCCTGCACCGTACCGTTTGCGCCCAAAGCAATGATCGTCGCCCCGGAACCGTTAACGTTCACCACCGGACTGACCGCCTTGAAATTCCCTCCTGTTTCCGTGAGATAGAGACTTCCGGACGGAGGATTCTGTTCGTTGGCCGTCCAGCCGACATAGATAGTCTGCGAATCCAGCCCCGAGCAGGTCAGGGAATAATCATTGGGATTGGCGGGCGCCGTACTTTGCGTCGTTACCGGAACTATCTCCGAGTCGTAGAACGCCGGCGTCTGGGCGAAAACCGCTCTGGGCAGGACGGACACCAGAAGGCCCGCGAGGACCACAACCGCACCGATCTTCCCGTAAGTACGCATGGTTTTAACATTTTCATTATAGCAAAGTTAGTACCGAACCTGCGGTCAAATTACGCGTTCATCCCCAAATAAGCGGCGAAGAAGGCGAGCGTCAAGGCCTGCATTTCGACGATCTTAGAAACGGGTTTGCCGGCCCCGTGGCCCGCATCCATATCCGTGAAAGCAAAAACGTCGTTTTTATCCGCGACCGACTGCAATTTCGCAACTATCTTCCTCGTGTGCAGCGGATCGACCCGTGTGCCCTTAACGCCCGTCGTGAAAAGGAAATTCGGGTAAGCAATGCCGGCCCGGACGTTATGATAGGGACTCCATTTGAGGATCCGTTCCAATCCCTCCGCCGTTTCGGGGTCGCCGTATTCATGGACCCACCTCGTGGCCATGCCGAACCGCGGAAAACGGACCATATCCGTAAGCGGCACTCTGGCGCAAACGGCCTTGAAGAGCTCCGGCCGCTCGACGGCAACGGCGGTGACGAGCAAACCGCCGTTGCTCCCGCCGACAATGCCTAAACGTCCCCTGTCCGTATATCTCTCCGCGATCAAGTGTTCCGCCGCGGCAATGAAATCGTCGAAGCTGTTTTGTTTGTTCTCTTTGATGCCTTGCTCGTGCCACTTGGTGCCGAATTCTCCCCCGCCCCGGATGTTCGCAACAGCGAAGATACCGCCGCGCTTGAGCCAGGGCACCCAATTCCTGCTGAAACCGGGCGTTTCTGAATTAGAGAACCCTCCATAGCCGTAAAGGACAGCGGGGTTATTTTCGTCTTGCCTGATAGATTTCTTATGGACAGTGAACATCGGCACCTTCGTTCCATCCTTAGACAGAAACCATTCTTGCTTAACGACGTAATCCGACGGATCCAGTGGGTTATCGATCTGTCTGTACTCTTCATACTTATCGGCATCCGGATCGTACCTATAGACCGTTTTAGTCAAAGTGAACGACGTAACGCCGTAGAAAAACTCTCGCTCTTCACGGTTAGTCGACATACCAACCAAGCTTGAGTATGGCGGTAATGGCAACGCACCTTGCTCGCGGCCATCGTGGTCGAAAACCACTATTTTTGAGCAAGCATTTTCTAAATAACTGGCCAAGATCCTTTCGCTGGTAGCACCTATGTATTCAAGAAGGTAATCTCTCTCCGGGATAAGTTCTTTCCACTTATCTATCGGTGTAAAAATCTTATCGATGGGTACCGCGAGCACTCTGTAGTTATCCGCCTTATAGTTTGTGACTATTAGGGCCTTATCTCTTGTAAAGGATAGATGGAACTTCGCATTTATACCCTCGACAAGCGGCACGATCTTTTTACTCGTGCAATTGAAAACGTACAGATCGTTTTTTACCCAATCTTGGGCTGCGGATATACCTAGGTAATTACCGTCCATGGACAGTGAGAGTCCGAGCATGTCGTCCTTTGGTCGGTCTTTCCCGAAGACCATCTCATCGTTATTTAGATCATCTCCTAGCTTATGGAAGTAAACCTTGACGTGCAACGTTTCCTCGTCTTTGGGGACGGTTCCGGAACGCGGGTTTCTTGTGTAGGAGAATCCAGATTCGTCCGGGAGCCAGCGCACAAATGAATATCGGCAATGGACTATTTGGTCCGGCAGGTCATTTTGCGTTTCAACGTTCTTTACATAAAGCGTCGCCATTTCAGTTCCGCTTTCTGAAAGGCCGTAGGCCACGTACTTACCGGTCCGCGACACGTAAGTGAAATCCAACGATACCGTATTATTGGCGTTCATACCGTTCGGGTCTATCAGCTTAATCGGCTTGCCTTCTAGCCCGAATTTTACATAGAAAACGTCCTGATCTTCGTTTGGTTGGCGCTCATGATAGAAATACCTCCCCATTTTCGGTTGAGGACTGGAAAACGTAGTAACCTTAAAATCTTTTACAAGTTCATTCTGGATTTTTTGAAATGCCGGCGATTTAAGTTAAGGGCCGTGAATGTGGATCTGTTCTGTTCGTCTATCCATTTCTTCGTATCCTCGCTTTTGGCGTCCTCGAGCCAGCGATACGGATCGTCGATCTCAACGCCGTGGACTCTTTCCTTCAAATCCTCCTCCCTTACCTTTGGATACCGCATATCACGCAGATTTTACCACCCCGGAGACTTAAAATGAATAACCGCCCATAAAATAAATTGGCTCCGACATTTCTGCCGGAGCCGTATTAAGCACTTACTGACCGATCAACTGGTAGCGGACTAGTTGCTGGTATTCGGGACACCTGGTCGCCAGGTCTTTGTGAGCCCCTTCGCCCACCAACCGACCCTTGCTCATCACGAGCACCCGGTCGACGTCGCGGACGGTGCTGAATCTATGGGCGATGATGATTGTCGTCCGACCGCGGGAGGCTTCTCCGATCGATTCTCGGATGAGCGCCTCGTTCGCGGAGTCCAGACTCGAGGTCGCCTCATCGAACACTAGGATCGCCGGGTTTTTAATGAGCGCCCTGGCTATACCGACCCTCTGGCGTTCACCGCCGGAAAGTTTTATGCCGCGCTCACCAATCACCGTGTCGAACCCGTTCTCCAACCGATCATAGAATTTGTCTATGGCCGCCATTTTGGAGATCGCCATCAGTTGGTCGTTCGTAACGTATTCGGACCGACCGTTCAAACCAAATGTGATGTTATACCGCAGCGTGTTGTCGAAAAGCGAAACATCCTGATCGACCAATCCGATCAACTGGCGGTAAGTTTCCTGATCCAAGAGGCGCAGATCATTGTCGTCCACGAGAATTTGGCCCTGATCCGGATCTTGAGCACGCAGGAGTGCGTAGACCAAAGTGGATTTCCCGGCGCCGGATTCACCGACGACCGCGATTTTTTCCCCCGGCTCGATGACAAAATTAACATTATCCAGGGCCGGGACGGCGCCCTTTCCATCGACAATGCCTTCTTGGGAACCGGTTCGGGAGCGATAATGCAAGGTCACGCCGCGGAATTCTATTTTCCCGGCGACCTCCTTCAGCCGGACCGGATTTTTCACCACCTTGACGTCAGGCTCAATGTCCAACGTCTCCAGGTACTTCCTAATTCCGGCGTAGACGTTCATCAGTCTCCTCTGGATGTTGGCGAAGTTAGAGAGTCTGCCGAAGGCTTGATTGGACCAGGACCAGAAAACCACCAAGTAGCCGGGCGTATACGCCTTTTTATAGACGTAGACTATGCCGATGGCCATCACAGCGAACCTAGTCAGACCAATGATCGCGTTTTTTAGGTACGCCCACTTGTTGTAAGAGAGCATGGTCTTCTTGCCGTAACGGTGCGTCTTGGTCAGATCCCTGAGGTATTCCTGGTACACGCGTTTCTCTTGGCTGTTGCCGATCACAAGGCGCATGTTTTCGATGACCTCATGCTCGAACTGGTCGTCCTCGCGATACATGTCGTGTAGCGCCCTCAAGTTATCCTTGTAGGCCGCGTTCATGTAAGTGGTGGCTGCAATAAAAAGTATGACGCCCAGCACAACGACGAGACCCATGGACAAGCTCAAGTAGAGCAATGCCATGCTGATCAACCCGACCTCGATCACCATCGGGGATATTTCGTAGACGGCCGATTGGACGAACGTCATGAGCGACGCCTCGCCCCTCGTTATGGTGCTCAAGCGCAAACCGCTGTTTTCGTTGCTGTGTTGCCCGATCGAGAAACCCAGTAACTTCCTCATCGTTAAGAGTGAAG
>CAYRVA010000020.1:0-7401 GCA_964427645.1 uncultured Candidatus Saccharibacteria bacterium
AAAATTGATCATCGAAGCGAACGGCACGAAGGAAAAGCTGGTCATCGAAGCGGACGCAAGGGCCACCGCCGCCCAAAGAGAAGGCGAAGGCCAGAAGCAGAACGCGACTCTCGTCGGCGAAGGCGAAGCCGCCAAGACCAAGGCGATCAAGGTCGCCGAGGCCGAAGGCACGAAGGCCATCCTTCTCGCCAATGCGGAAGGCGAACAGGCAAAACTGATCGCCAGTGCGGAAGGCGAAAAGGCGAAATTGCTCGCCCAGGCCGCCGGCAAGACGGCGGACGCCGAAGCGACCTCGAAGCTCGCCGAGGCGATGAAGGCGCTCGATGAACGCGGTACGCTCATCCTGATCCTCCGAGCCCTTCCCGAATTGATCGACAAGGGCGGCGATGCGGGTTCCAAGATCATGGAATCGATCTTCAAGAGCGCCGCAGCACCGTTCGGGTCGATCGACAAGATCACCATCACGGACTTGGGCGGAAACGGCCAGGCCCTGAGCAAATACGGTGCGGTGGTCCCGAACTTTGTCATGGACATGCTGAAGAAGTTCTCTGCGGCCGGAATCGACGTCAAAGAGCTGGCGAAGAAAGTCGGCATCAACATCGACGATTTCGCCGGCCTGATGGGCAAGGAAACTTCGGGCGAAACCTCATCCGAGGAGAAGTCCAAGACCACAGAAGAGTCCAAGTAGGTAGGTGACTCAATGGAAAACGAGAATCAAAACAAGAAGTACGACCTCGTGGTGACCGATCCGGAAGCCATCGTGGTCTACTGTGGAGATCCTCGCTTCCAAAAGGCTTTTGGTGAGTTCGTTCGCAATGAGCTCCATTTGTCGGAAGGGAAGTACATTCCGCTCGTTATACCGGGCGGTGCGGCCTCCCTTTCCGACCCCATGAGCTTCCCCAAGGAGTTCAAGGTGGTGGCCGAAGCAGTGGACCTTTTCCTAGCAAACTTCAATTCCGTCAAACTCGTCGTCCTCATAAACCATGAGGATTGTAAAAAGTATGACGCTATGAAGCACGCTCTCGGAAATCTGTTCCTGAAACGTTTCGGTGACATGGTGGCGAAACAGAAGGTCGATCTGGTGAAAATAGCGAAAATGTTCATGGACAATTCCTCGCTAAGCACCAAGGTCAAACTTTATTACGCCAAGTTCGCGAATCCCGAACACACTCAAGCTGAATTCGAGGAAGTGAAGATCTAATCGCCGACATCGATCGGCGCGGCCTTGCTCACGGGAGCAAGGCCTTATTTATTTCCCAAATTGACGGAACCCAGCGAAAGCGCTATTAAATTAGCAGCACTACCCGTCTGGATACATACAGAAAGGAGGGTTTAAAAAAACGAACGGTAATCTCACCATAGCGTTCCGCGGCCAGCCCCTGATCGTCACTCGCCACGCCTATCTACAGTTCAAAAGGCGCTGGCAACGACACATCTCCAAGAAACGGATGCCGGACGACTGGCTGAAGGTTTTGGAGGACCTGCTTACCGCATCGATCCAGGAACCGCCCGGCGATCCCGGTCGCGTTTTAAGGATAATGAAACACGGTTTCGTGAGGACGGAGTATTGGTTGGTCGGTCCGCGCTGGCGTTTCATCATCGTGCCCGCCGATGGTTCCCGCACGCTCGTGACGGTAGAGTGGGTTTTCTTCGGAAGGAAAACGTTAAAGCGCTTGCGCAAGGCGGCTTGTTAGTACTGGCCGCTTTTTTATTGTCCCCATTCTCAAACGTCCCGATCGGGTTTAGATTGTCCAGTATATGCCGGACAAAGCGATCATGATCGAAAAGGTGATAGAAGCTCTGCGGAAAGATAAAAAGAGCGCCGAAATCGGCTTGGCTTCGGCTCGGCGAGGCGCCAAGGAAGCACCGAGCGCGATGGAGTTCCACAGCGACACCACCAGATCGCAAATGCAGCATCTCGCGGAAAGCCTCGAAAAGGACATCCGCGAAAAAGAGGAGGGGATAGCCGCTCTTCAAACAATGAAAGACGACTTCGGTTCGATATCGAACGATTCCGTGCGCTCCGGTTCGCTCGTGAGCGTTTCAGACGACACCGGCCAAGAGTTTCTCTACTTCATCTTGCCTGCGGGCGGGAGCATCAAGCTAAAAGACGGCGCAAGCGAGATTGCCGTCGTCTCCGCCACCGCTCCTCTCGCTAGGTCGCTTATCGGCAAAAGGGCGGGAGAGACCGCGCTCTTTGCGGCTGGAACGAAAGCTCGGCATTTAAAAATCCTGGCCATACATTGACATAAAGCACGATAAAGTGTATTATTAAGGCGCAGTAATCTTAAGAATTCAATCACGAAGATAAGGAGGTAGCATGCTACCGTTCATAAAGTGGGTGGCTGACGAAATTTCGAAGGTGAACGATGAGATGATCGCCAAATATGAACCGAAAGAAGAAGCGAGAACAAACGAGACCGAGCTCACAACGCTTACCGAAGACGAGCGAAAGGGCTACGTTATCATGGCGATGGAGATCGACAGGATAAAGGGCCTCGCGGATGCGCATATGTTGCGGCACATGTTCAATAACCGGAACATGCAGTCGAGCGAATGCGATACTTTTCTTAAGGATATATCGAAGATCGGCAGTAGAATTTCGCTCCTGAACGGCGTCCTTTGGCACTCGGTAAACGAGCGAATTGTTCGTCTGCCGAAAAGCATCGGAATCCGCAAGGGATGGAAAGCGGTGGAAGCGGTCGATCGGAGCGATCGAGACCAGTTCGACTTGACGATAAACCCGACCCATAAATTTCCCCCGCATATGTACAACTGAAAACTGAAAAGGAGGTGAAGCAATGCCATACGTTATTCTGAGAACCAGTAAAAAGTTCTTCGAGCCGCCGACGGTCATGACGATCGAAGGGTTGGAGAGAGAGCATCTTCTTTTATCCTTCTCCAAACGGCTGACGATAATCACTGCGATAGCTCTGACCGTCCCCGGGACGGAAGGCCAGCTTACCGAGAAGGATGTCGAGACGGATTTCCGCGAATTCGGACCATTCGACGTGCACAACGATGACGTTGAGATAATCGTCTTAGCCAATCGTTACGATGAGCGGCTAAGTAGTATCGAGACGAGAATGAAGATCATCGAAGAGATGGCGCAGCAATGGATCGAAACCCAGCCGGAAGACGTCGCTCCGCATCTCAGAGAGATCAAAAGTCTATCCGCTTGGACGCCTCTCGTTCTCGGCGGCGCTTACGGTAAGGTCGAATTATGGAAAACCCACCGCATCTATCAAGACAGCGAACCGGAAACGGGCGATCCCAGGCTGAACTGCCGGCTCTGCAAAAAACACATTGTCCGTAGAAAGGACATGAGTCTGGAGGACTGGAAGGAGCAGAAAAGAAGGTTCCTCACCGCTCACTACCCCTTCGTCGAAGACATAATGTGAAGGAAAGAAGATTCATCGACATCCTCGCAAGGCCTATTACTTGTGAGGATGTTTTATTTTTAAAATGCGAGGCCGGTATTGACTTATTCGATATTTTGAGATATAATTTGGCTAGTTTCTTTGTACAAACTGAGAAAGAGATAGAAAAAGATAAAAGACAATAAACCGTTAACCAAAGGAGGTAGTAGTGAAAATGAGCAGTAAGTTTTGGACGCTTTTGATGTTTGTCGCCCTTGCGGCGTCCTGCGTCAAAGCACAGACCATCCCGGCTCCGGTCGGGTACGTCAATGACTTCGCGAAGGTGATCCCTGACAGCATCCGGACCGGCCTTGAGGCCAACCTGCGTGCTTACTCGAAAACGACGAGCATCGAGATCGCTGTAGTGACCGTTCCTTCTCTCCAAGATTACGCTATCGAGGATTACTCGATGAAACTCGCGGAGCAGTGGAAGGTTGGGAAGAAAGGCCTGGACAACGGGCTTATCATCCTGATCGCGCCGCAAGAACACAAGTGGCGCATCGAGGTCGGCTACGGGCTTGAAGCTTACATCACCGACGCTGACGCAAGCGAGATCGGCAACGGCAATTTCCCGGAATACTTCCGCCGAGGCGATTTCGGCCAAGGCATCCTGAAAGGCGTACTAGCCGTCCAGAAAAAACTGGGCAGCGTCGCCTGGGACATGCGCGAAGCGAACCGAAAGCTCGAAGAGCAACGCCAGTCGGAAGAAAACGAAAGATTGGCGCATAACGCTCTGACGGTCCTTTTGGTCTTGGGTATTTTGGCCCTCATCGGCCTGATCATAGGCACAGTAACGAGGGCCAGGAGAGCGCTGCAGAACAAAAGAGCGGATGCCGTCCAGGCTATACACAACCTGAAGTACAACACATCCCGAGACATCAGCCGAACCGAGAAACTACGCGATGAAGGATTCAGAAACGCGAACGACGTTCTAGCGGACCTCTCCGGAAAGGTCGGTGACCGACTAAATAAATTGACGGCCACGCCTTTGAACAAGTGCAGCGAAAAAGAGCTTGATTCGGCGATAGCGCTTGCAAAATCAATTGACGCTAACGTGATTGAAGCAACGCGCTCTCTTTTCAAGATGGAGAAGGACCGTGACTTCGTAAAAGAGGTCTCTTCTAATCTCGAAAGCAAGATAAAAGCAGCCCAGAAAGTTCTCCAAGAAGCCGTTTCTGACCTGACGACCTTGAAGACGGAAGCGCCGAAAAAGGTTTGGGAAAACCTCTTTGACCTGCAAACAGTGCCGGAAAAGATCGCCGATGCCAGAGATTTAGTTGCAAAAGCGATAGTTTTGATCTCCGTTAAAGAGCAAAGATTCGCTGAAGCGGCCGATCTGGCATCCCGTGCGGAAAACAGCATCGAATCCGCAATGAAAGGCATCGAGTCGGTCCGTGACATCTACGATGACTGGACGCAAGCCAAAAATAAATACGGCGAACGTCTTGATAAAATGTCCGGAAGCGACCGCGACAAAATTCAAAGGCAGGCCACCGACGACGGCCTGATGGATTGGCTGGTTGTGGCGGCTCTCTTGACGGCCATGGATAGAACGCGGGAGGAAGAAGAGGAACGGGAGAACCAAATAATGTTCAACAACTCCAGGGACAATTCTTCCTACGAATCAAATTCCGATTCCGGCGGTTTCGGCGGATTCGGCGGCGGCAGCTTCGGTGGAGGCGGCTCCAGCGGTTCGTGGTAATTAAAGTTCATTCTTCGATAAAGCTCCGGTAGCGATACCGGAGCTTACTTATTTTATAAAAGGCGCTTACCATTCCGAGGTAAGCGCCTGTCGAATTTACCGGGTGTCATAAGAATCGCTCCGGCGGAAAACGCTGTTTTTGCGCTCCCGCCCGGCTTCTTTGTCCGGTTCGATATGGACGTTCGCCGCCCTCAAGTTGGGAAAAGCTTCCTGAAGCTTCGCTTTGACATTATGGCAAACTTCGTCATGCGCTTTGGCCACCGTCATTGATTCTTCCACTCCCATGTGGAGATCGGCGTAAAATCCCGTCTCCCGGCCGCGCGTTCTGACCGCACGGCAGAACCTCACACCGGGAACCGACATGACGACGTCGATGATCTTTTGGGGATCGATCACTTGAGCGTCGCACAGCACCTTCACGGTCGAAGTGACGATCTTGACAATGATGTGTAGGATGAAGAGCGCTATCACCAAGGTGATCACGCCGTCCAGCCAGGGGAAACCGTGACCGACGAAATAGGCGCCGACCATCACCGCGAAAGAGACGAAAATGTCGCTTTTCGTTCCCGACGAATCCGCTATAAGCAGCTCGCTGTCTAGGCGCTTGCCGGCTCCGCCTTCGTACCAAACGATGATGATGTTGATCGCTATCGTCCCGAGCATCAAGCAAAGTTCCCGCCAAGATATTTTTCCGCCCAATCGATAAAATCCTGGTCCATTTACCGATTATATGCCCAGCCAGCCGGCGGGGGAATATAATGCCTCCCGTGCGCCTCGAAAATCACAGTGACCACTGTTATGCAAAAATCACTCGATTGTGTCCTGGTTGCTTGATAGCTCCAATACACCGGTATTATCAAAGTATGGAGTTTTGAGACCGTCCTCCCAATTCCAGCGGTGAAACGCAGCGCGAACCATTTTTCCGATATCGCCGTGCGTCACGACAAGCACATTTTTATCTGGATGCTGATCCATGATTTCCTTAAGAATCTTCTGGCCGCGCACATAAAGAGCGGGGAAGCCCTCGCTGCCTTCTGCTTCTAAAAAGTAATTTACCTTGTCTGTTTCCAAGACCTTCGAGGCGTACTTCGGGATATCCACAAGAGGTTTCCCGGTCAGTATCCCGAAATCCCTTTCAATTAGATGTTCATCGGCGATTATTTCGTCTACGCCTATCTTTTCGGCAATAATCCGCGCCGTTTCGTAGGCACGCTTGAGCGGGGAAGAATAGACGATATTGATGTGGTTATTTATGAGCTTGTCGGCGACGGCCCTTGCTTGATTCCTGCCCAACTCGGTCAGCTCTGTGTCCCGGTGACCGTTCAAAATCCCAGAAGCGTTATCGGTATCTTGCCCGTGTCTAACAAGAAAAATTTTAGCCATAGTCAATTTCAATTGTACCCGACTTTTTTCAGCCAATATTCATTCTCCCACTCCCATAATTTCTTTGCACCGAGGAATGCTTGGTAGTCTTCGTGCCAGTAGGGGAACTCCTGGAGCTCCACGCGGCCTTCCATCGGCCCCCATTCGTGAACGCAGGTCTTGGCCTTCAGGTTCCGCGCGAGACGGATCTTTTCCGTTCCGCCTTTGGTACGGCGCGTTGACCGGCATTTCTGGCAGACTTGATCCTGGTCTATCCGCAGAATCCACCGCGTCTCCAAACCATCCACACGATCGCGCATCGCGGCGAGATAGGCGGACGTCTGAAGGGCATAGTCGCGGTATATGGCCTGCGATGTCTTGATGTCCAAAATCCCGACGCGCCCGTCTATCATCCCGATAGCGTCCAATGTGCCGGCGTATCTTTCCTCGTAGTTCACGAGACGTTTCTCGACATAATCTTTGTCTACGTGGATGCCGCGCTTTTCGGCAAAATCCATAAAGGCATGGACGGCCGGAGCGATGAGCGGGGGAATCTCCACGGGCTTCCCGACCATTATGGCTTCCACGGTCTCGTGGAGGAGCGTCCCTTCGGCCGCCGACTGCTGTTTTATCTTTTCTCCGGCCTCGAAGTTATCCAGATTGCCGTAGAAGCGGTAGAGGGCGGGCTTGGCCTTGATCTCGACGATCTTCGTCACGCGGGGATACCAGAAACCGTCGATTTCGTACCCGGCCAGGCGCTTGAAATCGTCGGCATCCTTATAATCGTAGAACGGCATTTTGCCTATTATACAGCCTACCAGCACGGGCTTAAAAGGCCTCTAAAATCGCTTATACGGGGCTTTCCATAAGCCCGAGGCATTGGAGGGGAGATGGCAAAAAGGGCCTCTTTCCTAGATT
>CAYRVA010000021.1:0-7250 GCA_964427645.1 uncultured Candidatus Saccharibacteria bacterium
CGGGGCGTGCTCTTGATGGGTCCGCCCGGGACCGGCAAGACCCTGCTCGCGCGCGCCGTCGCCGGCGAGAGCGGCGTCCATTTTTTCCACCTCTCGGCCTCCGAGTTCGTCGAAATGTTCGTGGGCGTCGGCGCTTCGCGTGTGCGCGATTTGTTCGCGACGGCCAAGAAAGCGGCCCCCTCGATCATCTTCATCGATGAGATCGACGCCGTCGGCCGCGAGCGGGGCGCGGGCTTGGGCGGCGGCCACGATGAACGCGAGCAAACGCTCAATCAGATCTTGGTCGAAATGGACGGCTTCGAGCGCGATACGAGCGTCATCGTGATGGCGGCCACGAACCGGCCGGATATCTTGGACCCGGCGCTTTTGCGCCCCGGGCGGTTCGACCGGCGGGTCGTTTTGGACATTCCGGACATCAAGGATCGCGAAGAGATATTGAAGATCCACGCGAAAGGCAAGCCCTTGGGGAGCAACGTCGATTTGAAGACCGTCGCCGTGCGAACGCCTGGTTTTTCCGGTGCCGATCTCGCGAACCTCATGAACGAAGCAGCGATCCTTGCCGCCCGGAACAACCGGAAGACGGTCACTCAGGAGGACCTCTTGGATTCGATAGAGAAGGTAATGCTCGGTCCGGCGAGAAAAAGTCGCGTCATTTCGAACAAAGAAAAAGAGATCACCGCCTACCACGAGGCCGGCCATGCGCTTGTGGCCGCTTCGCTCAAGGATGCCGATCCGGTCCACAAGGTTTCGATCGTTTCGCGCGGCATGGCCGGCGGTTATACCCTGAAACTTCCCATCGAAGAAAAGCATTTGCGTACCCGGGCGGAGTTCTTGGCCGATCTCGCCGTCTCTTTTGGAGGTTACGTCGCGGAATCGGTGGTTTTCAAGGACGTTTCGACCGGTTCTTCGAACGACATCAAGGAAGCGACCGACCTTGCCCGGCGGATGGTCACTCAGTATGGCATGAGCGATAAGCTCGGTACGCGAACCTTCGGCAAAAACGAGGAGATGATATTTTTGGGCCGCGAGCTCACGGCCGAGAAGGACTATTCGGAGAGCATCGGCGCCGAGATCGACGCCGAGATCAACAAGCTGATCAAGAAAACCTTCGATTTCGCGAAAAAGGCGATCTCCCTGCATCGCGACGCTTTGGATAAGATCGCTGAAGCGCTCATGAAAAAGGAGACCTTGGAGCAGGAGGAATTCGCGGCGCTCATTAAAAGTTTCGGCTTGAAGCCGGCGGCGATATCCGCCTAGATTTGACGACCTGCTCCTTTTGACGGAAACTCTTGGAAACGGGCCAGTAGCTTAGTGGCTAAAGCATCGAGCTTATACCTCGAGGATCGAAGGTTCGAGTCCTTCCTGGCCCACATTTCCGGGCGCTTAGCTCAGCGGTAGAGCGACTCGTTTACACCGAGTAGGTCCGGGGTTCGACACCTCGAGCGCCCACAAATTTTGATGGTTTGACAGCGCTCCGGCCCGGGCGTAGGTTTTATTTGATGACCGAAGTTTTTAACACCTCTTACGGATTGAAGATCGATATTCCGGATATCGTCCAGGAGATCGTCGCTTTCATGCGCGTGAAGCCCGGCGCAGAGTACAAAATAGTCATTGGGAGCGACTCGGAACTCCTGGAGGACAAATCCGCCGATTTCGTGACGGCCATAGTCGTCCACAGGGTTGGGAACGGCGGCCGCTACTTTTGGCGTCGGATAAAATTGGGCAAATTCTACAACCTTCACGATCGGATCGTTCAGGAGGTGATGCTTTCTTTGGATACCGCGAAGGTTTTCTTCGCCTCCTTGAAGGCCGAAACAGCCAAACAAGATCCGGAAAGCGCGCTCCGTTGGAGCTTCGAGATCCACATCGATGCGGGCGAGAACGGTCCGACGAAAACGCTGATCCAAGAGGTCGTCGGCATGGTCCGCGCCTCCAACTTCGAGCCCAAAACGAAGCCGGAATCATACGCGGCTTCGAACGTGGCCGACCGCTACGTCTAATCTTTACTGCTCAGATTTCCGCTGTTAGAATACCTTTCACCTGCTTATGGACAAGCTCGTCATTGATATTGAAACGAAGAACACCTTCGAAGACGTCGGCGGCCGGGAAGGTTTGAAAAACCTCGAAGTTTCCGTCGTGGGCGTTTATTCCTACGACAAGAACGAATACATCGCCTTCGACGAGAACGAGATGACGGCTTTAGGTGAGCTCCTCCAGCGTTCCCACCTCATCGTGACGTTCGCCGGAGCGCGTTTCGATGTACCCGTGCTCGAAAAATACTTCCCGTTCAACATAAACGCGATAAAACATTTCGACATCCTGGAGGAAGTTGAAGGCAAGCTCGGTAGGCGCATAGGTCTCGGGATCCTCGCCGAGGCGAATTTGGGCGTCGGCAAGACCGGCCATGGTCTGGACGCGATCGAGTTCTACAGAAACGGCGAAATGGAGAAGCTCAAAAGCTATTGCTTGAACGACGTGAAGATAACCAAGGACCTTTACGAGCTCATCAAAAAACAGGGTTACCTGTGGATTCCGGAGCGAAACACTTCCCAGATGACCAAGCTCATGCTACCGTATGAGGAAGAAGAGGCGCCGCAAAGCTTGTTCTAAACATGTTCAATCTCAAAAACAACAAGTACTTTATCGCCGGTTTCGCCATTTTGATGGTGGTGGGATTGATGGCCGCTTATATTCCGATGCTTTTCCCGCAGACGCCGGCAGGCCAAGCCGAAACGGTTTCCGGCGGGACTTCCGGTGACGTTTCCGGGGCGGCGCAACTGAACCAGACCGTGCCGGATGCGTCGACGACGCCGACTTCGACGAAGTCCGCCGACCTTCCCGCCAGCTTGTCGGGATTGCAGACCGATCTGAACGGCTTGAACGATTTGCAGAACTCTCTGAACCAGGGCCGATAAGTTTTGACGCGCAGTACCGCCGGAAAGGCGGTTTTTGTTTTTCTGGAAATTGAACGGCCGATGGCTTACATTTAAATCAAATCGATGCTGGACAAGGAGGTGGAAAATCTCATTCGGGCCGAAGGCGGACGGCAACGAAAGGCCGTCGATCTGATCGCCTCGGAGAACTTCGTTTCGAAGGACGTGCGCGAGGCGCTTGGTTCCGTTTTTACGAACAAATACGCGGAAGGCTACCCCGGGAAACGTTACTACGGCGGCAACGAGATCGTCGACAGGCTCGAAACGCTCGCTCAAAAAAGAGCCCTGAAGCTTTTCCGTTTGGACCCAAGAAAGTGGTCCGCTAACGTCCAACCGTACTCCGGTTCCCCGGCCAATCTGGCTGTTTTGTCCGCCCTTGTGCCGTTAGGGGAGAGAATAATGGGTATGGAGCTTGATATGGGCGGCCACCTCACTCACGGTTACAAGGCAAGCGCCACCGGCAAGCTTTGGAAGCAAGTGCCTTACGGTGTGGACAAAAAGACCGAACGGATAGATTACGCCTGGGTTTTAAAGGCGGCGAGGGAAGAAAGACCAAAGCTCATCATCGCCGGCGGAAGCGCTTATTCGCGGATCGTCGACTTCAAAAAATTCAGGAAAATCGCTGATGCCGTCCGAGCGATCCTTCTTGTGGACATGTCCCACTTCGCCGGTCTCGTTGCCGGGGGCGTTTATCCCTCGCCCTTCCCCTATGCCGACGTCGTCATGACGACGATGCATAAGACGCTCCGCGGTCCACGCGCCGCCATCATATTTTCGAAAAAAGAATATTCGGACGTGATAGACAAGGCGGTCTTTCCCGGATTCCAAGGCGGTCCGCACGCAAATACGATCGCGGCTATGGCCGTGGCGCTCCGGGAAGCGAGCACGCCGGCGTTCAGAAATTACGCGCGACAAGTGGTGAAGAACGCAAAGACGCTCGCGCACGAACTTCAAAGGCGCGGCTGGCGCGTCGTTTCCGGCGGCACGGATTCCCATCTCTTTTTGTTGGATACTTGGGAGCGCGGTATCGGGGGCAGAGAAGCGAGCGAACGACTCGAGGCCGCCGGCATAGTCGTGAATAAGAACATGCTCCCCTACGATGCCCGCAGGCCGTCGGATCCTTCCGGGATTCGCATCGGTACCGCATCCGCTACGACGCGCGGGATGAGCGAAAAAGATATGAGGAAGTTGGCGCAAAAAATAAACGACGCCCTATCCGATGATCATTGACGGTAAAAAGATCGCGGCGGAGATCGTCGCTGGCCTGAAAAAGAAGCCGAAACCGGACGGTTTTCTGGCGGCATTTTTGGTCGGTGAGAACGCGGCTTCGGTGAGTTTCTTGAACCAGAAGAAAAAAATTGCGGGTGAGCTGGGCGTGGACTTCCGGCTGTATCTATTTCCGGAAAAAACGTCCCAGGACGAATTGCGGAGCGAGATTTTGAGCGTCGCCGAACGCGAAGATTGCGGTGGGATCATCGTCCAGCTGCCCCTTCCGGTAGGCGTGGACGCGCAGCGCGTTTTGAACGCCATTCCGCGGGGAAAAGACGTGGATGTCTTAGGTGCGGCGGCTCAGGAGGCTTTCCGTTCCGTGGGGAACGAGGTTCTTCCTCCCGCGGCGGGGGTGGTGGACGAGATCTTAAGGAGAGAGAGGCAAAAAACGAGCGAGAGAAATATCGCCGTTATCGGGGCCGGGATGCTCGTGGGCAAGCCGGTCGCATCTTGGGCGGCGGGCAGATCCAAAGGGGTCTTTCTCCTCGACAAAGGCGATGACCTCGGCGTTTTAAAGGACGCCGACGTTGTCGTTTGCGGCGCCGGCGTCCCCGGTCTCGTTGATCCCGGGATGCTTAAAAGCGGCGCGCTCGTCGTCGATTTCGGTTACGGCTCGAAGAACGGCAAGATCTCGGGCGATTTCGCGGCCGATGCCAAATACGAAACACTGGATGCCATACGCTATACGCCTACCCCCGGCGGCACTGGCCCCGTCTTGGTGGCGAAGCTTTTCGAAAATTTCTTCAGTCTTCAGTCGAAGAACCGACGTTCGAACTAGAAATTACGGTCTTTTTCTCCGCAGCCTCGGTGGTCGCCTTTTTGATGGCCTCGAGAAGCTTTTTATCTTCCTTGAGCTTCAAGCGGACGTTGTCGAAGCCGACTCCGAGCTTGATGTCTCCGAAGGAGAAGCTCGCGCCGTTCTTTTTCACGACTTCGTATTTAATGGCCGTGTTCAAGACGTCGACTTCGTAGGAAATGCCCTCGCCGTACATGATGTCGAACTCGGCGATCTTGAAAGGCGGAGCCACTTTGTTTTTGACCACTTTCGCTTTCACGCGGTTGCCGGTCGATTCATCCCCCTTCTTGATTTGGGCGATGCGGCGGATGTCGATCCGGACCGAGGCGTAAAACTTCAAGGCCATGCCACCAGGCGTCGTCTCTGGATTACCGAACATCACGCCGATCTTCATTCTCGTTTGGTTTATGAAGACGACGATGGTCCCCGACTTGTCGGCGATGGCCGTGAGTTTTCTCAAGGCTTGGGACATGAGGCGGGCTTGGAGCCCTACGTGCGACTGCCCCATTTCCCCCTCGATCTCCGCTTTTGGAGTAAGGGCCGCGACGGAATCGACGACCACGACGGCGATCGCGCCGGAACGAACCAGGCTCTCCAGGATGTTCAGGGCTTCTTCCCCGTTGTCCGGCTGGGAGATTATCAGGTCTTTTATTTTCACTCCGATTCTCGCGGCGTACTCGGGATCCAAGGCGTGCTCGGCGTCTATGAAGGCCGCTTTTCCTCCCCGCCTTTGGGCTTCGGCTACGGCGTGCAGGGCGAGCGTGGTTTTTCCGGAAGATTCCGGCCCGAAGATCTCAATGATCCGGCCCTTGGGCAGGCCGCCGGCTCCGAGCGCAAGGTCCAAGGAAAAAGAACCCGAAGGGATCGTTTCGACCTTGGCGTGATGCGCCTCGCCGAGACGCATGATCGCCCCCTCGCCGAAACGCGACTGAAGAGATTCGATGAGCGAGTCGATGCTTTCTCCCCCGCTTTTAGTATCTTTCTTCTTGTTGTTGGGCATGTTCATTTATTTTATAGACCGCTCGTCGAGGTCGGGTTGGTGCCCGTCGGGGCGGCATAGAACACTTGTTTGGTCACTGTGTAGGTTTGCCCCATTAGTTTCTTGACGTTGAAGTTCAAGGTGTTGAACCCCGGTTGCAGGACGATGTTCGTTTGGAAGCGTCCGGATTTGTCAGGATAGATCTCCTCGCCGTTCAGGACGAGTTGGTCCGCGGGGTTCATTGTACCTTGGATCGACAGATTTGGCGAAGAGATGGTCGGCGGCAGCGGACCCAATCCGAAGGAAGGCGCGCCCAAGAATCCCGGGAGGCGCAGGATTATATAGCCGAAGATAATAAGAACGACGACGATAACCGCGAGGATCTTTTTATTGATTTTCCCCGCCACGAAGCGGTTTTGAGGCAGGACGTCGCCGACACCCGGGCGTTTTATTTCCCCCCGGTCTCTCAAATACTCGGACCAAATCCGTTCTCCATCCAATCCCAGGGCCCCGGCGATTTTCAAAAGATAGCCGCGGACGTAAGGCGCGGCCGGCAACTTGTCGTACCTTTCTTCAAGAAGGATCCCGAGAACGCTCTCGGGGACGCCCGTGGTTTCGGCGAGGCGAGCCAAAGAGACCCCCTTCGCCTTGAGGGCTTCAATGATGATGTTGGCCAGGTTTTGCCGGGGCTCTTGAGGCTCCATCGACCCAATTATATCCCACTATTCGTTCGCTTCGTAGACCTCGCGGGGTTTGGCTCCCTCGCCCGGACCGATGATGCCGCGCTCTTCCATAATGTCCAAAAGCCTGGCCGCACGGGCGTAACCAACCTTGAGCCGACGCTGAAGGAGCGAAGCAGAGGCCTTTTTGGCGGTCCGGACGGTTTCGATCGCTTCGTTCAGGAGCTCATCGTCATCGCCGCCGCCATCAAGCGCGTCCAAATTCAAGGATGTTTCCCCGCTGCCGTTCTCGAAGGTGACCTCATCACCCTCAACGGATTCATTATTGTCGCGGATGAAGCCCGCCACCTTTTTGATCTCCTCCTCGGTGATGAAGGCGCCCTGGACGCGGAGTGGCTTCGAAGTGTCGGCCGCGACAAAAAGGGCGTCGCCGTGGCCCAAGAGCTTCTCGGCGCCGGCAGTGTCCAAAATGGTCCTCGAATCGACCTGCGAAGCGACTTGGAGAGCGATGCAGGTCGTGATGTTGGCCTTGATGAGGCCGGTGATGACCTCGACCGAGGGACGCTGGGTTGAGACGACGAGGTGGATGCCCG
>CAYRVA010000022.1:0-7083 GCA_964427645.1 uncultured Candidatus Saccharibacteria bacterium
GCCGCCGTCGTCGGGATGGCGGACGATGTCATGGGCATCCTGAAGATTGGTCCCCGTGACGCGCTCGACCATCGATTACGTCCGCGGGGTGAATTCCACGTTCATGCTCCGCCATCTTTTGATCCGCGGTCTCGTGACGCGCGAGCTCGAGGCCGGCAAGAAGAACGTCTATGAATACAGCGTCAGTTTCGAGTTCCTGAAACATATGGGCGTCAAGAGCGTGAAAGAGCTTCCGGAGTACGAAAAGTACCAAGGAATACTCAAACAATTTGAAACGGAAAGCGTTGCCGCCGCGGAGGCGCCGAAAGAAAATCCGCCCGTTCAATGAGGTGGCAGCTCGTCATAGTCCTGCTGCTCTTGCTTGCAGCGGTGGTCGCGTGGCAGGCCGGCACATTCTTCGGAATGCCGGCCAACTCGAGCGTGAAAGGGTCTGGCGGCCAGGCGACGTCGTCGGACGCCTACGGCGGCACGGCGAGTGCGGGCGCCAATCCGAACGTCCGCTTGCCTGTCCGCGACTGGAGTGTTTTGAATCCGGCGGTCAGTTCTTCGGCCGTCCTCGCCGAATCTCTCGACACCAATTTCCCTTACCTTCGGGAAAATACGGAGCAGGTTTGGCCGATGGCTTCGCTCACCAAGCTTCTGACGGCCGTCGTGGTCCTCGAGAACATCGGGACGGACAAGCAGATACCGATTTCGACCTCGACCGCGACAGACGAAGGAACGGCGGGCAATCTCAAGGGCGGCGAGATTTACAACTCGGGCGACCTTTTGAAGATCATGCTTCTCGCTTCGTCGAACGGGGCTGCCGAGGCATTTTCCGATTACGTCGGCCGGGACAAGTTCGTGTCTATGCTCATGGCCAAAGCCGGTTCGATCGGCATGAGGAATACCATCGTCTATGACGCCTCGGGATGGAACGACGGGAACGTAACGACCGCGAGCGACGTTTTCGCTCTTTTGAACTACATCATCGCGGACCATCCGGAGATCCTTGGTTGGACGCGCCTCACGAGCTTTCTCGCCCAGCCGCTCAATTCGGAGCGGACCAACATAGTCGCGAACATCGACCCGCTCTCCGCGAGGGGAGATTTCTTGGGCGGAAAGACGGGCACGTCGCCTAAGGCGGGGGAGAACCTGGCGGCCATCGTATCCTTCCGGAATGAGCATCTGGCCGTCGTTATCCTGGGGAGCAGCGACCGTTATGACGAGCTGGACGGCGTCCTGAACTGGATAAACAAGGCCTACACATTCCCGCAGCAGTGATGGATAATAATTAAGTCTTATGGCGGTCTTCGCGGCAACCAGAGTTCTCATAATGTTCGCCCTTTCTTTCGTCGTGGCGCTCATCGTCACGCCTTTCGTTTTTCGGGCCCTCGAGAAATTCAATTTGCGGAAGGTGAACATCCGGGACGAGAAGAGCGCGCCCGTCTTTTATCAGTTTCACAAACACAAGGCGAACACGCCGACGATGGGCGGCATCATCATTTGGGCGACCGTCATCGGCCTCGCTTTGATATTCATCGTTGCCGGTAACTTCTTGGACGGTTTTGCCAACTATTTCAACTTCGTCAGCCGGCAGGAAACCTATCTTCCGCTCGCCGCCTTGTTCCTGGCCGCCGTCGTCGGGATGGCGGACGATGTCATGGGCATCCTGAAGATTGGTCCCCACGGCGGCGGGCTCCGCATGAAGCATAAGATCGCCCTTTACACGCTGGTCGCCGCTTTGGGCGCCTGGTGGTTCTATTTCCGGCTCGGCCGGGACGTGCTCACGGTGCCCTTCATTGGAAGCTTTGACATCGGCTGGTGGTACATCCCGTTCTTCATTTTCGTTATCGTCGCCACCGCTTTTTCCACCAACGAGACCGACGGTCTCGACGGTCTCGCGGGCGGCATACTCCTTTTCGCTTTCGGGGCGATGGCCGTCGTGGCCTTCACGCTCGGCTATTACGATTTGGCGACGATGAACGCCGCGATCCTCGGAGCGCTTCTGGCTTTCCTTTGGTTCAACATTTACCCGGCGAGGTTCTTCATGGGTGACACGGGTTCGATGGCCATCGGGGTCGCCTTGGGCGTGATGGCGATGCAAACTGACACGGCGCTCTTCCTGCCGTTCTTCAGTTTCGTTCTGATGGCGGAATCGGTCACGGTCATCATCCAGCTCTTGAGCAAGAAGATCTTCAAGAAAAAAATATTCCTCTCGACGCCGATCCACCACCACTTCGAGGCTTTGGGATGGCCGGAAAGCCAGGTGACGATGCGCTTTTGGATCGTGGGAGCGGTCGTGACCATACTGGGTCTGGTCCTTTTCTTCCTGGCTCATTTTGTCTAGATATGTCGGCGGTTTTAATCAAGAACGGCTTGGTCTACGACGGCACGGGCGCGCCGCCGAAGAAGACCGATGTTTTGGTCCAGCGCACGCGCGTCGTGCGTCTCGGCGATTTCGGCCGGAAGGAAGCGGAAAAAGTAGTTGATGCGACCGGCGCGATCGTGATGCCGGGCATCGTGGAGATCGATCTCGAACCGGAAGCGGAGGACGAGATTTTTTCGGAGGAAGCCGGCCGCTACCTCCTGCGCCGGGGGATAACGACCGCCATCGATGGCACGGACGGCACCGCCTTGGCGCCGCTTCTGCGGCCGTTGCGCCACGCAAGCCACGATTGGCGGACCGTCGGGGAACTGCGGTCGACGCTCGCGAGAAGGAAGCCTGTTTTTAATTTCGGCACTTTGGTCGGCTACGCCGGCCTTCGATCGGCTTTCACGGACGGCCGGGGACGGGATTTGGACCACCGCGAGGTTAGCCAGCTCCTCACCGTCGTTAAGGAAGCCTTCAAAGAGGGGGCCTTGGGAGTGGGTATGGGCGATATCGGAAATTTGCGGTTGCCGGATTGGGAGCTTCTGGCCGTTGCGAGCGAGGTCGGCCGGGCGAAGAAGATGCTGGCGCTCCACCTGGGGAGCGGCGAAGAAGGGGACTTCGGCGATCGTTTGGCCAGGGTCATCGCCGTCGCCAAGAAGAGCGGCGCAAGCGTCGAGCTCACCCACTTCGAGCCGCGCGACGCCGAGGCGGGCGCTTTCCGGTCCGCTTTAGTATCTATCGAGAAACAAGCCGCCCGGGCCCATATCGGCTTCGACGTCTTTCCTTTGCCTTACGCGCGTTTCGAAATAGCCGCTTTCCTGCCGCATTGGTTCCGAAGCGGTACGCTCGGGGAAACTCTCTCCGATCTCAAAGTGGCGCACGCCAAAGACCGCCTTTTGGAACATTTCAAGAAACTGCCGCTCGGCGATCTCAAGGTCGTCGAAACGCCTTTCCACCTCAAGTTCCTCAAGGGGAAGAAAATAAGCGATCTCGCCGCGAGTTGGGGTACGCGGCCGGAAAGAGCCTTCTTGAGGCTCGCGATCGTGACCGGACTTCGCTGCCGCGTTTCCGGATCGCGGATCGACCGGCCGGTGCTCGAAGAAATAATGGCAAGCGCCCGGTCCGTTTTGACATTGAGCTTCCATGAAGCGGAAGCCGGCGATTTCAAGGATGTTTTTGCTTCCGCCTCGATCGGCGGGAAAGTTCCCGTCGAGCAGATCATAGCCAAGCTTACTTCGTTTCCGGCGAAGAAGTTGGGTCTGGCGAAGAGGGGGATCATCGCTCCGGACCATTTCGCGGACCTGGTCATCTTGCGGGACGATAAGGTAAAAACGGTCTTCGTGAACGGCATCGAGGTTTTCACGGACGGCGTTTTCGTCGCTCAAAGGAACGGGACAGTCCTATGAAGCGCCTTGCCGGAAGCATCGACTACGTCTTCGTTACTTTCCTTTTCATTCTCACGGTATTCGGGCTGGTGATGCTCACGAGCGCCTCTTCCGACCTGGCCCGCTCGCAGTTCGGCGACAGTTTTTATTATTTGAAGCATCAGATTTTCTACGGTCTACTGCCCGGGATCGTCGGCTTTTTCGTCGGCCTCTTGGTCGACTACCATTTTTGGGCGAAGATCAGCATCTGGCTTCTGCTTTTGAGCATCGGTCTCCTTCTTTTGGTGTTCACTCCTTTGGGGTTCCACGCGCTCGGAGCCGACCGCTGGCTTCATTTCGGCAGTTTCACTTTCCAGCCGGGCGAGGTCGTGAAGTTCACTTTCATCGTTTATGCCGCGGCTTGGCTCGCGAAGGGCAAAGTGCGGGCTCAAAGTTTCGGCGCCGGTCTCCTGCCTTTCGCCCTGCTTCTCGGAAGCGTCATTCTGCCGTTGGTCCTCCAGCCCGCGACGACAACGGCGGTTTTGATCGCCGCCGGCGCTCTCGCGATGTATTTCGCGGCCGGAGCGAAGTGGCGGTACATTCTCCTTGTTATTCTGATAGGCGCGGTCGCCTTCGCGGCGCTATTACTCATCACTCCCTACCGCCTCGAGCGCGTGACCGGATTTTTGAACAAAGATACGAATGCCTTGAGCACCAATTATCAGATCAACCAGTCGCTCATCGCCATCGGTTCGGGCGGGCTTTGGGGCGTTGGTTACGGCCGATCTACCACTAAATTGCATTTCCTGCCGGAGCCGATCGGCGACTCCATCTTCGCCGTGATCGGAGAAGAGCTTGGTTTCGTCGGCGCCGGGGCGCTCATCCTGCTTTTCTTGCTTTTCGTCTGGCGGGGACTCAAGGTTGCGAAGCGCGCGCCGGATGCCTTCGGGAGGCTCATTGTCACCGGTTTCATGACCATCATCGGGCTCCAGGCTTTTATCCACATCGGCGCCATATCGGGCGTATTGCCCCTCACGGGCGTCCCGCTGCCTTTCATCAGCTACGGCGGAACGGCTTTGGCTATACTGCTCACGATGGGCGGCATCACGACGCAAGTCGCCATGCGCAAGTCATAGTCGTTTTGTTTTTTCCATTCTGCATTCAATGAAAAAGATATTACTGGTGGGCGGAGGAACGGGCGGGCACATCATGCCGCTTCTTGCCGTCGCGGACGAGATCATCAAACTGGGCGGCCGGAACATCCGGCTGGATTACATCGGACCGCGCAGCCGGTTCTTCGGAGAGTTCGAAAAGCGGGGGATAAGGACGCATTCGGTGGTCCAGAGCAAAATGCGCCGTTACCTTTCGGCCGCGAACGTTGTGGATGGCGTGAAGTTCGTCGCCGGGTTTTTCGAGTCGGTCGGTAAGATCTCTTTCATCCGTCCTCACGTTCTATTTTCCAAAGGCGGTCCCGGTGCCTTGGCCGTCGTTTTGGCCGCTTGGGTCTGCGGCGTGCCGATCATCGTCCATGAATCCGACACCGTTCCCGGCGTCACGAACCGGACCTCGGCCAAATTCGCGAAAAAGATCATCATCGCTTTCCCGGAAGCGGCGCGCTACTTCGACGAAGGCCGGACGCTTGTTATCGGCAACCCGGTTCGGCCCGCCGTTTTGGAGAAGCTGCCCGACCGGGATGCGGCGCGCGCCGCTTTCGGCTTGAGCGGCGGGAAACCGGTCGTTTTCGTTGTCGGCGGATCGCAGGGGGCGCAAAGGATGAATAAGTTCATCGTCGACAATCTCGGGAGCTTTTCGGGTCGCTTCCAGATCATCCACCAGGCGGGTGCGGCGAACGTGAACGGCCTGCCGGAGGAAAGCGATGGGTATAAGCCTTTCGGCTTCATGGACACCGAGCGGATGAAGGAGGCTTATGTGGCGGCGGATGCGATCGTCTCGCGGGCGGGAGCAAGCTCCATTGCCGAGATCGCCGCTTTCGGCAAGCCTTCTATAATCATCCCACTCCCGGCGGAAATAGTGGGGGAGCACCAGATCTTGAACGCCCGTGCTTATGCCGCATCCGGTGCGGCCGTCGTGATCGAAGAAAAAGACCTTACTCTTCGGAAATTCTCGGAGACGGTCGCGAAGATCCTGGATGACGGAATAACGAGGGACAAAATGTCGTACGCGGCCAAAGCGTTCGCCAAACCGGAGGCCGCCAAGGACATTGCCAGGAAAGTGCTCGAAATCTAGGTTTTTCGTGACAAATCGCCGTTTTTAAGGTATAATCGGCAAATGCCTGTTAGAGTCAGGTTTGCTCCGTCGCCGACGGGACCGTTCAGTATGGGAAACGCCCGGACGGCGCTTTTTAATTGGCTTTTCGCCCGCCATGAAGGAGGGCAGTTCCTTTTGCGCATCGAAGACACCGATAAGGAACGCTCCAAGAAGGAATACGAGGAAATTTTGATCAAAGGCCTCAAGTGGTTGGGGCTCGAATGGGACGAGACGCCTTGGCGCCAGAGCGAACGCCTCCATATCTACCGGAAATACCTCGAACGCCTGCTCGACGGAGGTCAGGCGTATTATTGTTTTTGCACGCCGGAGGAATTGGAATCCGAGCGCCAGGCGCTTTTGAGCCAGGGCTTACCGCCCAAATACGGCGGCCGGTGTCGCAACATCCCGGCGGCCGATGCTAAGGAACGTGCGAAGAAAGAGCCGGCCGTCGTCCGTTTCCGGATGCCTGAAAAAGAAGTGGTCTTCACCGACATGGTCCGCGGCCGGGTCGCTTTCGATCTGGGTCTCATTGGTGACATCGTGATCGCCAAGGACTTGGGCTCGCCGCTCTACAACTTCGCCGTCGTCGTGGACGATTACGAAATGGCGATCTCGCACGTCATCCGCGGTGAAGACCATCTTTCGAACACCCCGAAGCAGATCGCGATCGCCGAGGCCTTGGCGATCGAACCGCCGCACTACGCGCATTTGCCGCTTATCCTCGGGCCGGATCACAAGAAACTTTCCAAAAGGTACTTGGACACGTCCCTCCTCGACTACCGCGACCAAGGGTATCTGCGGGAAGCGATGCTGAACTTTATGGTCCTGATGGGATGGCATCCGGAAGAGGACCGCGAGATCGTGAGCGTCGAGGATGCCGTGAAGGAGTTTTCTTTCAAACGCGTATCGAAGGCCGGCGCAGTTTACAATCCGACCAAGCTCGACTGGCTGAACGACGAATACATGCAGAACCTGCCGGCCGAAATCCTCGCCGGAGAGGCCGCGCCTTTCATGCAGGCGGCGTGGGGGAAACATGGAAAGTTCCCGCTGGCCGTGTTGGGCGTGGAAAAAGCAAGGGCCAAGCGCCGGTCGGGCTTT
>CAYRVA010000023.1:0-6896 GCA_964427645.1 uncultured Candidatus Saccharibacteria bacterium
AAGGCTACTTGAGGAGGAGCATCTTCTTCGTCTCGGAGAAGCTTCCGGCCTGGAGCCTGTAGATATAGGTTCCGGAGGGAAGCCTTGAAGCGTCGAAGGTGACCTCGTGACCACCGGGAGCCTCGTAACCATCGACCAGAGTCGCTACCTTCTGGCCCAGGACGTTGTATACAGAAAGAGTCGTGTATTCCCTATTCTTTATTCTGTATCCAATCGTAGTCGTGGGATTGAAGGGATTGGGATAGTTCTGGGAGAGGAGAAACGTCTGGGGAACGGGGTTCGGAGTGTGAATGGCGGTGATTATGTCGTAGGACGTGAAGTACCCGACGTTAGGTATCGATCCATCCACAGCGGAGTAGGTGTTACCCATAAGGTAAAGGCCTCCATCGGTGAATACTCCGCCGCCGAACTGGCTGATGATGGTGTTAGGAGCGTAAACAGAATCCAGGGACCATAACGAGTCACCGGTGTCGGCCCGACGGGCATAAGCGTAGTAGTTGTAAAACCCGTCATTCTGGCCTTCTCCGCGCTGGATCGTCCCGACCAGAACGATTTCGTTCTCTTTCTCTCCGAGAACGATACCGTTCGGCCAGTTTTCTTGGTTGGCCATCACGCTTTTCCTGGGGGACAAGACATGTTCCCATTGAACCTTGCCGGACGTGTCCACCATAGCCATTAAGTAGCCCATCATGGTCGGATAGGTTTTGTCACCAGCTACGATGTGACCGGCTGCGACGTAGGTGTTACCAACGTGGTCGGATGTTCCGAAGATCGCGGGTATGTCGAGGAACTCCGTTGACCATATCTTTTCCCCGTTTCGCCAGTCGATTTTTGCGACATATCCTGACATGTTGGCGAACTGGCCACGGTTCCAATCCTTGGATACCAGGAACAAGTTGTTTCCAACGACAGTGAATGTCGGCTGGACGACGGCGAAAGGCAGGGTGTACTGGTTTATCACCTGTCCGGCGCTGTCGAGAATGGAAACTATTCCGGTCGTAATGTTCGGGCAGACGACGAAGGTCGTATCACCCACTTCTTGGACGGATGCCCAGGAAGAGCAGGGGAATCGCCAAACTTCTTTGCCGTTTGCATCCAACTTCATCACTCCCTGGAAGCTGTTCTGGGGCATGGCGGCCAGGAGGCCGTCTATGACCCAAATGACACCGCCGTCCGGGGTGCAGGCTATTCCTGTGGAGGAAGAGCTGGGTCCCTGATAGAGCGTGTCGGCCGGCACCTGCCAGACCTTGTTGCCCTGATGATCGAATTTGGTCATCACGGCCCATCCGGTCGTGGATGTACCGACATTGCCGCTTACGAAGAAGAAATCGTCGTTTGCAGCGATGCACCGGGGCTGGTCCAGGACGCCGTTGAAGTCAAAGGCCCTGGTCCAACTGGTCGTTACCGCGACCCTGTATTGGCAGATGGCGTCCGCCACCAATGCCAGAACGAATACGATTGCAATGATGGTGCGTTTCATAAAACGCCACCTCCTTTCTTGTCTTGTTTTTATTGCTCTCGCTTCTTGTTTTATCAACGATGCGGATTCCGCATCACTGGCGATATTATACCATATATATAAGGAAAATTCAAGTTATGGCCGGAAGACCGTTTGGTATAATGAATATAATGAAAATGCGCAAATGGTACGTGGTCCTGATCGCTCTCGCGGTCATCGCCATCGCGTGGGGGATCGGGGCGAGGATATTCGTTGCCCAGAAGGCGTCCGGGCCGGAGTCGCCCTTGGCCTCGGTGAGCTTCGCCTATTATACGAACGCCAAAGGCCAGCCCTGGGCTATCCCGACCGGAGCGTCCAACTTCACCGTCTCATCGAAAGAGACTTATCCGCGTTTCGTTCTGGGAACCATCGATCCGACCAAGGTCTCGATCGGCGACACCCAGCACATGCAGATCGTCGTCCGGGATAACGTTCCCTTGGTAAAAGTTTGGGCCGAAGTTGAGAACGATAAGGGAATAGACAGCATCCCGCTCACACTCGGCGCATCTTCCACGGTCTCATACAACACGATCGAAAACCAGAAATATCTGGTCGGTGACGACGGGAAGCTGGTCGTAAACGACGGCGGCAACAAAACGCCGGCCATCGTCGCGCTCATCCAGTCTCTCTTCCAGAAGGCGAGCGCCGAGCAGGCTGTGGACTATTCTTACAGCGGTATCTGGTCGGTGCACGATACGCAAACGATCACCTACCATACGACCTTCTACGCGATCGACGCGCAGAACCGGACGACCAAACTGGTCCTCGCCTGGTCTGATCCGTGCAGTTTAGGTTCCAATGGCTACTTACAAGCGGATTGCAGTCTAACTTCCGCAACGGATGGGACGGATGGGGTAAGCACCAACCTGCAATCTTTCAATTTGACGCTTAACAGCGGCGGTTTATACGTGGTGAACCCGGGATACAGCATAACGATCAACAGCGGATCGATCACTTTCAATGGTGGTTCCGTGAATACGAACGAATACCTGTATTATACGGACGCCGATGGAGACCAGTACGCTGCTAACGGTACTAAGTCCGCCAACGCAGCCTCTTCATGGAGCGGACACATCAGGTCGTCGTCTTACGCGCACGGCGGCACGTTTGATTGCAATGACACCCTTTCCGGAGCGAATCAATCCGATACTAACTGGTGGAACGCCCTCGGCAGCAACTGGGCGAGCGGCTACTCGGCCGGCGACTACAACTGCGATGGGACCGTAAGCTACGGCTGGGCCATCAACACCGGCGCCTCAAACTACACTCCGGCTAATGTCTCTACCGTTGCCGCCGCAGGCACGAGCGCACCGACGCTTTGTACGAACACTGGGTCGGTGTTCTATGCCGCTTCAGGCGGGAGCCCCAGTTATGAGATAAATAACTGCGGTTCGGACCCGATGGTCACGCCCGGCAGCATCTTCTATGTCTCTTCCGGCGGCGCCTGCAACGGCGGAACGACCTATTGGGGTTACGGTACGCCGATAGCGGTCTGCAAGTAGCAGCTGGTATACTCGGATGTAATGGCTTTCTTTAGGTTTTTGAAATCTCACAAAAAAGCAGCTTGGCTCTGCTTTTTTGTTTTGGTTTACGCCGCCGTTTTGATCTGGAAATTCTACCCGCTCGTATCTCGAAACGAGCTCTTGCCGGGCAACGACACCCTGGGCCACTTCCTGGCCTTCCACGAGTTCTACCAGTCGCTTGCCGCCGGTCACTTTTGGAACTACAGCGTCTACTGGTTCGGCGGGATGCCGCTCTTTCAGTTCTATGCTCCGCTGACCTTCCTTCTTATGGGCGGGCTTTACGCTCTCCTCGGCCATTTCGTCTCCCAATTTCTCATCTTCCGCTGGAACGTTTTCCTGGCCTTCGCTATATTCCCGTGGCCGTTCTATCTTTTTGTGAAGCATTATGTCGGCGAAAAGGCGGCCCATTTTTCCCTGCCGGTCAGCTTGTTGCTGGTCTTCTATCCGCCCTTTTTCAATTTCCTTGGCTTGGGGGCGGCGAGCTCCATCGTCTCCGGTCTTTTCGACGAAATGCTCGCCGTGGATCTCCTCCTTTTCTATCTGGTCGCCCTGAAGAAGCTCGTCGACTCCGACCGCGTCAACTGGAAATGGACGCTGCTTGCGGGTCTTGCGCTCGCGGCCGTGTTTTTGAGCCATACGCTCACAAGCATCATGGCCGGGTTCTTCACCGCCATCATCGGGATCTTCTTCATCAGGCGCTGGTTCAGGAACAATCTCTTCTGGAATCTCGGCGGCGCCGTCCTCCTCGGTTTTCTCTTGAGCGCCTTTTGGCTCGTGCCTTTCATCGCCAACCTGCGGTTCACTTCCGCTGCGATCATCAACACCAACTCGTTCCTGACCTCGGCCTTGAGCGTCTTCGCTCCGTTCCGGCTGAACGACATTTGGAACGGGGGAGTCTTGTCCTTCCCTTACGTCTGGATCCTGGCCTGGGTCGCTTTCGCTTTCGGTCTCTTCCATCTCTTGCGGGAGAAGAAGGCTCTCCTGCCCGTCGTCCTGCTCATCACTTTCCTGGCCTTCGGCCTCGACTATTTCAATGCGGTTTTCCCCAACCTGACCCTGCACTACTACCGGATGCTGGGTTACGGGCTGATCTTTTTCTTGGCGATCGTCGCCGCCGGTGCCGCCTATATCTGGGAAAAGATGGGTGCCAGAAAGACCGCGCTGGCCCTTCTCGCCGGGCTGGGCGTCCTCCTCCTTTTCCAATGTATTTATTTCTTCCGCTTCTCGAGCCAGATCAGTCTCTTGAGCAGCGAAAGCGGCTTTATGAGCATGAGCCAGCTCACTGACATAAACTACCTCTGGAGCATATCGGATTTCCGCGGGTTTACGGCGGGAAACAGCACACTGACCGATCTCCGGTCCGTCTTCCTGCCCGAAAAGCCGGAAAGGATAATGCCGGATATGTCGCCGCTCATAATGACGAGCGACCTAAGCTCTATTCACTTCTTCAACGCCGCTCTGCCTCTCGCGAACCAGGAGTCATCCATTTTCGGTCTCTACGCCGAATCGGCCTGGCAACTGCCGTTTATTTTCCCGGACACCAACGTTATCACCGGTAACGGCATGCTTTGGGGAAGGGTCAAGGACTTGGCTTTCAACCAGTATTTCAACGGCCAGGGGCTGGAAGATATGGTGAAACGCCTCCAGCTTTTCGGAGTGAACTATCTCGTGACCAACTCCGACTTTTACGATAATAACGCAAAGCAGATCAAGGAAGCTTCCTTCGTGCGATCGGAAGGGAACTTCAAGATATACCATCTGGACGGCGCCCGCCCCCTCGTTTACTCGGCGGCCCACCTGCCCGGGCTTTTTGTGGCGGGAGGCGGCGCCCTGGATTTCCGTGAGTTCGCCCTCGGTTGGTATTCAGCCTCGGAGCTCCTCGACTATCCGATCGCCGACTGGACGAAGAGAGCTGATGATCTGACGACCGGCTCCGCCGCCCCATTCAGCTTCATCGCTCTCGAAACGAACGGGCTGCCGGACGCGAGTCTCACCGAACGTATCTTGAGCCTGGGGAAACCGGTCGTTTTCCTGAACGAAGCCAGTTCTTCCCTCGGTCTGGCTGATGAAGCGAAGAACATCCGGGAGATTGATAACTTCCGGCCGATCACCGTTCAGCTCGACACCGCGGCCCTTGTCCAGCCGAACGTGGACAGTCTGAAATCCCTTTCTGCTTTCGTCCGCAAGTTCGGCTTGGCGAACAAGGACGCCTCAACCGTTCCCGACGTTGCGACGTTTAGCGGTGAAAACGTTGCTTTCTCCGGCACCGGTCCTGCTATCGTGAATCTCAGTTACTTTCCGTACTGGCAGTGCGCGAGCGGTTGCGACAATGTTTACCCGGTGACCCCCGGCCAGATGCTCGTCTTTGCAAGCGGTCCGACCAGTTTGGTCTATCGTCCGGGCGAGGATACGCAGGTAGGGCTCTGGCTTTCGGTTCTCGGCCTCGCCGGTCTTGCCGGCCTGGCCTATCTTTCCCTCCGGGAGCGGAAAAAGTAAGGAGGTTCAACCTCCATATTTTCTGGGGATAAGTCGAGTTGGTGGTTGGCTGGCTGGACGGTTAAAATGAAATCGGACTTTAAGCGGAAAGAGCAGCTCGCAAGAGCGTCTTTCCGCTGATTGCGTTTTAGGGAGGTTTAGTATGGAAAATCAAGCACCAAATAGGGGCTTCGCGCCCGTAGAGGCATCAAAGAAGAGCCGGTTAAAGTTCTGGCTCATTATCGGCGGGTTTGTCGTCGTTTTAATTCTCGTTTGTCTATATTTCGCTTGGCAGTGGTATTTGAGCCCGGCGGCCGTCCGACGTGCTCAGCTCCAAAAAAACTATGAACTCTACACGCAGGCAATGCAGAATTACGAAGCCGCGATGCGCACGGATACATACGGTAGCAGCACGCCGTGGGGAACGCTTCAAATGTTCATTGAAGCGTTGAAGCAAGGTGATGTTGAGCTGGCAAGTCAGTATTTTATTTATGACCCTGCTAAACCGAAGTCAGGATGGTCGGAAGCTTTGAGCGCCGATAAGGCTGCTGGGAATTTCCCAGAAATCATTTCCTTGCTAGAAAGAGCTGTACCTACTGACCCGATAATGAAAGGGTATTTTGATTTTGAACTGCATGATATACAGGGTAATTTAGTTACAGACGTTGGAATGAAATTTAACCAATACTCCGGCATATGGAAAATAGAAAGTATGTAATACTTTTTATTTTCATACCTGCATTTATCGCAGGAATTTTTATCAGCGTGAACATAGCTAATGCGTATGACTCCGATACGCATTCTTATTTAACTCAAGGAGCCGTTCGGTTTTATGACCAAAACCATGCCGATAAATTTCCTGAGGTCCTGACAGATTACCTAATCGATGGTGCGAGGCGCGAGGATGACGCACCGCGTTGGGGCAATCATTTTTACGATCCGGTTTATGAGCGTGGTCTCACATATGACACTTCGATAAGTCCGTTAAGTATCGGCAACTGGGAATCATCCAAGAGTTGGGCGCAGGATGGCGCGAATCAAAACGGCGTACTTTATAAAGTTGTGCCAACGATAGCTTCTGTTTTAACGGCCTTACAGACCGGTAAATTGGGAGTAATAACGATGGAGACGGACTTTACATGGCAGAGGGCTATTGAATATTACACGAAAGGCGAATGGGAAAAGGCGATGTTCGCTTTAGGTCACGTCATCCACTTGATAGAGGACGCGAGCGTACCGGCGCATACTAGAAACGATCCACACGCGAGCGGTGATGCCTATGAAAATTGGACATCGCAGTTCACGCTAAGCGCTCCCGACGAGGATTTGGAGGTGCGATTAGGGAAAGCAAGCCCGATAAGTCTCGATAACTTAAATGGCTACTTTAACGCTATAGCGAC
>CAYRVA010000024.1:0-6840 GCA_964427645.1 uncultured Candidatus Saccharibacteria bacterium
TGTTCACGCCGTGCTGGCCCAAAGCCGGGCCGATGGGCGGCGCCGGGGTTGCTTCCCCCGCCTTGATCTGAAGCTTTAACGTTGTTTTGATGGGTTTTGCCATTTGTTTGTATTTTGTATTTGGCGGTTAGTATTTAGTATCTGATACAACATACTAAATACGATATACTGGTTAAATCTTCCTGACTTGCAATGAATCTAATTCGACCAGCGTGTCTCTTCCGAAAATGGGTACCAGAACTTTGACCTTGCCGTGCTCGTCGTCCACCTCGGAAACCTTGCCTTCCTGATCCTTGAACGGTCCGTCGGTTATTTTTACCACCTCGCCTTCCTTCAAGTCAACTTTGAACTTCGGTTCCGCCCCGCCGAGCCGGGCCAGAAGATCGTCCACCTCGGCCTTCGAGAGCGGCGTCGGCGTCGCGCTGTCCGCCCCGACGAAACCGGTCACCCGCGGCGTGTTCCGGACCACGTACCAGGAAGTGTTGTCCAATATCATCTCCACCAAGACGTAACCGGGATAGATCTTTTCCTCGGATTTCAAACGCTTGCCGTTCTTTATCTTTATCTTCGTTTCCTTGGGCACGACGACGCTGAATATCTTGTCTCCCATCGAAAGCGATTCCACCCGCTGCTTCAAATAGCGGGCGACCGCGTCCTCGTAGCCGACATAGGTATGTATCGCATACCAAGCGCGGTTCTCGTTAGTCTTCTTTGATTCCGATTTAATGAGCATGTTACAAAACCGTCTTCTGGAGGATCTGAATGAAAACAAAATCCAAAAGGCCAAGGAAGAGGGACAAGCCGACCGAAAAAACTATGACGAACACGGTGTAGTGCACCGTTTCCTCGCGCCGCGGCCAATTGACCCGTTTCAACTCTTCGCGGGATTCCCTCAAAAAATTTTTCACCCTTTCGATCATTGGATTAGGCTAAATTAAAAAGCCTTGAAGGCCTTTAAAGCAGGTTAACATACTCCAAGGATTTAGGCAACCGCCCGGCCCCCGGCCGCAACACCTTCAGGCGTCCGTCCTTAAAGGTCACCACGGTCGAAGGTTTGCCGTTTTCCCGGCCCGCGCCGACGTAAAAGTCGACCTTATCGCCGAAGTACCGTTTGGCCTCTTTCACCGTCAAAGCAGGCGGTTCACCCTCGAAATTGGCGCTGGGAGCGATGATCGGACCGGCGATATGCAGGAACCTCCGGAGGGCGGTCGAGGCCGGCAGGCGGAAGGCTAACGTCCCGGTGCCGCGGTCGAGATAACGGCTCGTCCTAACCTTGAAAACGATGCTGAACTTACCCGGCCAAAGTTTTCCCAGAACCTTCTTCTGGGCCGCCGTCGGCCGCACGCCGAAAGAAATAAGATCGCCCGGATCTCCGATAAGGACGATGGACGGCTTCTTGGGGTTGCGTCGACGCAAGCGGTAAATCCTCGCGACCGCGCGCGGATCGAGCGCCGAGGCGACGATGCCGTAAAGGGTATCGGTTGGGATAATGCCCACACCGCCCTTCCGCAGGATCCCGGCGATCCTAGGACTGAGCGTTCTCGCCAGGAGAGGCCTCGGCATCCTTGATCTCGGCGGACTTAGAGGCGGCAAGAACGTTGAAACGTCCCGGTTTGACCAGTGCTTTGACAATGAGGTAAGAAATAAAACCGATCACGATGCCGCCCAGGATGTCCATCGGATAATGGACGCCGACGAAGATCCTGGCCACGCCAATAAGCGTCGACAAAACCAAGAACCAACCTCCCCAACTTTTATCAAAAGCGAAAAAGAGAGTGAAAGCGACGGCGAAGAAAAAAGCGGTGTGGCCCGATGGAAAAGAAGCGCCGCTTTCACTGATCAAGGGCGCGAAGTTCAAAGCGGCGAATGGCCTTGTGATCGGATAAACAAAACGGATGATCTCGGTCAAAATGCCGCGTGAAACGACGACCGCCAAGGCCAACGATAAGAAAGCCCCCAATTTCTGCTTGGTGGTCTTCTGCTTGAACACGAAAACCAAAAGGGCTAAACCAAGAAGGTAAGGCAAATAAAGCGCCAGAAAAACGCCGAGAGCATCGAGGAGCGGGGCGAGACCGGCTAGGCCGTGAATCGCTTTAAAAACGGCGATGTCGAGCGGAAAGGTATCGATCATCTTAACGGCGTGTGAACGGCAGTAGCCCCATTACCCGGGCGCGCTTGATCGCTTTCGCGATCTGGCGTTGGTGCTTGGCGCAAAGCCCCGTATGGCGCGGATCGATGATCTTCCCTTGGCTCGAAACGAAACGCTTAAGGGTTTCGGTCTCCCGAAAATCTATTATCTGCGTGTTTTGCGAACAGAAAAAGCACTGTTTCGCTGCTTTAATGATAGGCATGTTTGTTGTTTAAAATGGTATTTCTTCTGGTTTAATGTCACTTTGTTCCTCGATGTTTATCTCGGGCAGTTCTTCCTTGGAAGGTTCGTCGACCGCCGCCGCGCTCCCCGCCCCGCCGCCCGCCGGCCGGGGGCCGAGCTGCATCCTTTCACAGATGATCTCGGTCGTCTTATGGGTCTGGCCTTGCTTGTCTTGCCAGGACCGGGTCTGAAGCCGCCCCTCGACGAAAACGCTGCTGCCTTTCTTTAAAAACTGGTTCGCTATCTCCGCTTGCCTGCCCCAAACGACGACGTTGTGGAACTCGGCTCGCTTTTGCCTCTGGCCGCTGCGATCGGTGAAGAAGGTGTTCGTGGCAACGCCGAAGGATGCCACCGATTGACCCGTGGGCGTTTGCCTAAGCTCGGGATCGCGAGTCAAGTTGCCTAGAATGAAAACCTTGTTGACGTTCATGCCCTTTTTATCTTACCACGCTATTGGGAGATCTCTTCGATCTTCTTTTCCAAAGCCTCGTTCGTCAGGACATCGGGAGGCGTCTTCGTCTCCGTTCGCAAACGGCGGAAAAATCCGCCCCTTTCGCGCGAGGCATCCCCTACCATCATGCCGGGCGCGGACTGATCCGACACGGCTCGCCTTTCAACGGCCAAGGTTATGACAAAACGTAACGAGGGAGCAAGATTGAGATCGGAGGTAAGAGCGGGAACCAGCGCCGGTTCGAGCAAAAACACTATCGATCCCATGAAAGCGTTGCTTTCTTTCTTTATCGGATAGCTCAAACGGAACTTCGTAAGGTCCCTTTCGGCCAAAACTTCGGCCCCGTGCTTTTGCAGCACGCTCTTGATCGCCGTGGCGTCCTCGTCCTTGAGCCAAAAGGTCAGCTCGTATTTCTTTTTCGTGGTTTCTTCGGTCATTCTTTCTTCTCGGTCTCCGTCTCTGCCACCGCCCCTTCGGGGGCAGGCTCGGCGGTTCCGACCGGCGAAACCAGATTATCACCCTCCGGACGAGCCGTCAATTTTTCCTTCAAGGCGGCGAGCTTTTCCTCCGAGAGCCCCCGATAACCGGTGCCGACCGGGATGAGATTGCCGATGATGACGTTCTCCTTAAGGCCGCGCAAAATGTCGAGCTTGCGTTCGACCGCGGCGGACACGAGCACCCGGACCGTTACCTGGAAGGAAGCGGCGGAGAGGCAACTTTCGGTCGTAAGAGCCACCCGGGTCACTCCGAAGATCCGCTGGATCGCTTTGGCGGGGGCTTTTTTCGCCTTCTTAACCTCGCGGTTGATCTCCAGGAATTTGCTCTTGCCGATGATCTCACCGCGCATGAAATCGGTGTCACCGCCCTCCTTAATGGAAACCCGGGACAGCATCTGCCTCACGATGATCTCAATGTGTTTGTCGTTGATGGCCGCGCCTTCAGGGACGTAAATTCTTTGAACCTCGTTGATAATGTAATGAATGACGGCATCGGCGCCGCGGAAAGCGAGCACTTCTTTAAGATCGAGCGGTCCGGAATACATCTGGTCGCCCCGCTTCACTTTGTCGCCCGCCGCCACGAAGATGGTGGCGTTCGGCGGCACGACGTACTCGACCATATGAGCTTCGGACTTGCCGCGGCGAGGCTTTTTGGCGCCTTTGGCTCCTTCGGTCTCGCGAATCTTGATGACGGTCGTGAGACCGCGCTCTTCGAGAGCGGCTACAATACCGTCGGCGCTGACCAAGCTGGCCTTGCCCTTCGGCGGGCGAGCTTCGAATATCTCTTCGACGCGCGGCAGGCCGTGCGTGATGTCTTGACCGGCGACACCGCCTTGGTGGAAGGTGCGCAAAGTGAGCTGGGTGCCCGGTTCGCCGATAGACTGGGCGGCAACGATGCCGACCGCTTCCCCTA
This sequence comes from uncultured Candidatus Saccharibacteria bacterium, assembly GCA_964427645.1. Lineage (GTDB taxonomy): Bacteria > Patescibacteriota > Minisyncoccia > UBA6257 > GWB1-50-10 > JAMCRC01. The sequence goes on from CAYRVA010000024.1 coordinate 4,233, forward strand.
AGGCCACCGGCCGGTTGCGGCCGAGGTCCAAACCGTAACACTTCGCGCAAATACCGTGGAGCGTCTTGCAGGCGATGGGAGAACGAACGACGATCTTATCGAGCTTTGATTCGCCGATCTGCTTCGCCGCCTCGCGACTAATGATCTCACCGGAACGCACGACGATCTTCCGATCGACGCGGATATCCTCCAAAGGCACGCGGGCGTATATCCGCTCGGTGAAAGAGTATCCGTAGGCATCGCCTTCGCTTCTTGTGAGTTCGAGTCCTTTGTCGGTTCCGCAATCCTCTTCGCGTATGAAAACGTCCTGAGACACGTCGACGAGGCGGCGCGTCAAATAACCGGCCTGCGCCGTCTTCAAGGCCGTATCGATAAGACCCTTGCGGGCGCCGTGCGTCGTAATGAAATATTCGAGGACGGAAAGGCCTTCTTTGTAGGAAGATTTGGCCGGCAGCTCCATAGTCTCGCCGCTCGTATCCTGCACCAGACCCTTCATGCCCATCATTTGGATCATCTGAGCCCAAGTGCCGCGGGCCTTGGAATCGATGATGGTGAGGATCGGATTTCCCTCCTGGAGAGCGCGCGGCAATTCTTCCGCCACCTTTTCCCGCGCCTCGGTCCAGATCTGGTCGAATTTTGCTTTGCGTTCCCCTTCGGTGAGAAGACCTTCGTTGTACTGAGCGTCCAAAACCGCCACATCTTTGTCAGCGGCCGCGATGATGTCGGCCTTACGGGCCGGGATCACCGTGTCAGCCATGCTCCAGGTCGTCGAAGAATAGGTCGCGTAACGGAAACCAAGGTTCTTGATCTTATCCAGGTAGTTCTTGGCCTCATCGATAGAATATTTCTCGATGATCTCGCTCACGAGCTTAGTGAGACCTTTTTTGTCGAGCGTTTTCGTGATCAGATCGAAATCCGGCGGCAAGACCTCCTGGAAAATGAGGCGGCCGTAGGACGTTTCAACTATGCCTTGAGGAAGCGCCACCTTGATCTTGGCGTTGATGGCCACCAGATCGTTCTCAAAAGCCAAGACTATTTCGGCCAGCGACGAAAAGACTCGTCCTTCACCTTTGGCGCCTTCGCGGATATGGGTCAGGAAGTAAGCTCCGAGTACCATATCTTGGGAAGGAGAAACCACCGGGTCGCCGTTCGCGGGTTTCAGGAGGTTTCCGCCGGCATCCATGAGATCCGAAGCCTCAAGTTGCGCTTCGACCGTAATCGGCAAGTGAACGGCCATTTGGTCGCCGTCGAAGTCGGCGTTGAAAGCGGCGCAGACCAAAGGCGGGATGCGGATAGCGAGGTCCTCGATCAGGACCGGTTTGAAGGCTTGAATGCCAAGACGGTGGAGCGTCGGAGCGCGGTTCAAAAGGACCTTGCGGTCGGCGATAACTTCTTCGAGGATGGCCCAGATCTCGGGCGGCCCTTGTTCGATGAGCCGGTTGGCTTGCTTGATGTTGAAAGCGAGATTGCGCTCGATGACCTTCGAAATGACGAACGGCCGGAAAAGCTCGAGAGCCATGTGTTTCGGCAAACCGCACTCGTTCAGCTTGAGCTCCGGACCGACCACGATGACGCTGCGGCCGGAATAATCAACGCGCTTGCCGAGGAGATTCTGGCGGAAGCGGCCTTGTTTCCCCTTGAGCATGTCGGCCAAAGAGCGCAGCGGGCGTCGCTTCGAAGAAAGAAGTTGGCTGCCGAGCCGAGCGGTGTTATCGACGAGCGCGTCCACCGCCTCCTGGAGCATGCGCTTTTCGTTCACAATGATCACTTCCGGAGACTTCAACTCCATTAGCTTCTTCAGGCGGTTATTGCGATTAATGACGCGGCTGTAGAGATCGTTCAGGTCGGCCGTCGCATAGTGACCGCCGTCCAAGGCCACCATTGGCCTCAAGTCTGGCGGCAGGATCGGCAAAACGGTCATTACCATCCATTCGGGACGGAGATTGGCTTTAATGAGCGAACGGGTGAGACGTAACCTGAGCAGGAGCCGCTTTTGGCGGTTCGCGTCCGTGACCGTTTGAAGCTCCTTTTCAAGCTCTTTGGCGGTCGATTTGAGGTCCATTTTTTCCAGGATGCGGCGGATGGCGCCGGCCCCCTGGTCAGCCTCGAAAACGTCACCGAAACGCTCGGAAAGACGGTAGTACTCGTCCTGGGTCAGGATGAGTCCAGGTTTCAAAAGTCCCAAGATTTCCTTGAGCTCTTCCTGCCGATCGCGCAAAGCCTTCTCGTCGGCCGCTTTCTCGGCCTTCAAAGACTTGAATTCCTTTTCAAGATCGGCGATGGCGCGCTTCTTGTTGTCCCCATCGACGTTCGTCACGACGTAGGCGGCATAATAGATCACCTTCTCGAGTTTCGGCACGGAGATGTTCAAAAGGAGGCTGAGGCGCGAAGGAACTGTTTTCAGGAACCAAATGTGAGCGACCGGCGCGGCGAGGGTGATGTGGCCCATGCGCTCGCGGCGGACCGCTGCTCGCGTGACCTCCACGCCGCATTTTTCGCAAACGACCCCCTTGTAACGGATCTTCTTATACTTGCCGCAGTAGCATTCGTAGTCCTTGGTCGGCCCGAAAATGCGTTCGGAGAAAAGACCGTCCTTCTCCGGCCGCTG
>CAYRVA010000025.1:0-6774 GCA_964427645.1 uncultured Candidatus Saccharibacteria bacterium
TGATGTTACCGCTCTTTCCCAAACGGACAAAAAACGTGCCGATTATCGAGGCGACGATCGCAACGCCGCCCAAAACGAGCGGAAAAAGTATCTGACTGGAACCGAGTGTCAGCGATCCCAAAAGGATCGCGGCTGTGAGCGTAACGGCATAGGTCTCGAAAAGATCGGCGGCCATTCCGGCGCAGTCGCCGACGTTATCACCGACATTGTCAGCGATGACGCCGGGATTTCGCGGATCGTCCTCCGGTATCCCCGCTTCCACCTTACCGACGAGATCGGTGCCGACGTCGGCCGCTTTGGTGAAAATTCCGCCGCCGAGCCGGGCGAATACGGAAATAAGCGAAGCGCCGAAGCTGAGACCGATCAATCCTTTGACGTCGTGCGTCAAAAGGTAGAAACAGGCAACGGCAAGCAGCCCCAATGTCACGACCAAAAAACCGGTGACCGAACCGGCGTCAAAAGCTAGCCTGAGCGCTTTACCGAGTCCGCTTTCGGCTGCTTTGGCGGTTTTATGGTTATTGGAGACGGCGACGTTCATGCCGATGAAGCCGGCCGCCGCCGAAGTGATCGCCCCGACCAAGAATCCGAGGGCCGTGAGCCAACCGAGAGCCGCCCAAATGACGGCAAAGAGGACTACCGCAACGATAGCCACCGTCCGGTATTGGCGGTTCAAGTAAGCTGCCGAACCGGATTTTATGGCGCGCGATATCTCAAGCATTTTTTCGTTGCCCGCGGGAGCGCGTTTCAGCTTGAAACCCAAGTAAGCCGTATAAGCCACGGCTAAAACAACTGGACCAAATATAAGATAGTTCATTGAAACTAGAACGCCGAATCAAGAATAAAGAATAGAGGATTTTTGTCGTCCTGTATTCTGTATCCCCTATTCTTCATTCTTTGATTTATTTTCGACTTCTTTCTTTTTCGACTCCTCATCTCCAAAATCCGCCAGACCTTCGTCTTCCGATTCCCCGGCCGCCGCGACGCCTCCCTCCTGGACCGTCTCCGGATTGGACTGGGAGCGGACGTCGATCTTCCAACCTGTGAGCTTGGCCGCCAAACGGACGTTCTGGCCGCCCTTGCCGATCGCAAGCGAGAGCTGGTCCTCGGCGACGAGCACCCGAGCTCCGCGGCGCGGCAAGACTTCGACGAGCTTGGATTTAGCCGGTGAAATGGCGTTTCCGATAAACTTTTCCGGATCGTCCGACCACTCGATAATGTCGATCTTCTCGTTACCGAGCTCGTTCGTAACCGCCATCACGCGCGTGCCGCGCTGGCCGACGGCCGACCCGACCGGGTCCACCCCCTCTTCCTTTGAGGCGACAGCCACCTTGGTCCGGCTTCCCGCTTCACGGGCGATCTCTTTTATCTCAACCGTGCCATCCGCTATCTCCGGCACTTCGAGCTCGAAAAGCTTCTTCACGAAATTAGGGTGCGATCGGGAAAGAACGATGCCGGGCCGGTGGACGTCCTCTTGCACGGCTAAAACGTAAAAGCGCATCCGGTCACCCAGACGGTAATGTTCGCCCGGAATGCTCTCGTTGCCGAACATGATGCCGATCGCCCGACCGAGGTTCACGTAAACATTGCCCCGCTCGAAACGCTGGATAACGCCCGAAACTATTTCCCCTTCCTTATCGGCAAATTCCTCCTTGACCGAGGCGCGTTCCGCGTCCCGAAGGTTCTGCAGAACCACTTGCTTCGCCGTTTGGGCGGCGATCCGGCCGAAGTCGGCGTGAACTTCGAGTGGGAATTCCAGCTCATCCCCCGATTTCACGTCTTTTTTTATCTTCTTAGCCTCCTCGAGAAAAATATGGCGGTCCTCGTTATAGCGGGGCAAAAGCTCCTCTCCGTCGGATGCCGTTTGGGGCTCCTCTGCTCCTGCGGCGACCATCCTGACCTCGGAGGGGTCGACGGCCGTTTTGACCTGCCAAAACTGCATGTCCCCGGTCTTCGAATCGAACTTGGCCCGGACGACCTCGGAACGCTTGCGATACTCACGCTTGTAGGCGGCGGCGATGGCTGCTTCGATCGCGCCCATCACCTTCTCCGCCGGTATCCCTTTTTCCGCCGCGATTTGGTCGACCGCGACGGCCAATGATTTGAGATCCATTTTTGTTTGGATTTACTAGACCTTTTTAATAAACCGCCGCTCTCGAAGGAGCGGTCAAGTACGCAAGCACTATAACATATTCAATATAAAAAACAAGCGCGGTTCCGCCAAGGTAAATAATATTACGATAATAAACACTTAAAATGTCAATGGTAAGAGCTTTTATAAATTAAGCCGCGCAGGGCGCGGCTTAGATGAGTGGATCATTCTTGCAAAGGCTGTGACTTTGATAGCAAAAGCGTGAACGAACTTTTTCCCTTCAAGGGAAAGTTCCATTCTCTTGCCGTCGCCTTCCATGCCGGATGTTTTTTTCGATCTTGACGATCGTTGCTCCGCCGGACTTCAGGACCATCGCTTCACCGTGAGTGACGTACATCCCTTCGCTCGGCAAATCGGCGAACTCGGCTTGAGCGAGCAGGGACCGAAGTTTCTTATCCATCTTCTTCGCCTTCCACCAGGTCTTGCTCTCTGGCGCAGATGTCGTTGCAGACATGGATGAAGGTTTTGCCATCGAGCTCGGCCTCAAAGTGGTTTTTGCTCAACGAGTTCTTCCGAAGGACTTTGGCGCCGGCTTCCTTCAGATAGAACATCTCCAGGTGGGTCGTGTACGTTTTGTTGTCCGTATTGGTCGGGCTTTTCGCTATGGACATCAGCTTCGCAACTTCGCTGCGATATCTTGCCATTTTCCTCTCCTTTTTAATTTACTGATTATTCAGGAATACAACTCAAAAAAACCTCTGTCAAATGTTTTGGTAATGTCTGACCGCAAAGCTATTCCCGTATTTTGTGAGCGCAATCAGGTCCAGGCGCCACCCCTTTTCTTCGTCGATGAGACTTTGGTGACTACCGGCATAAAGAGAAGCCGCTTTCTCGAATTTACGGCGCTTACCGGCCGACATTTGGTTTTCGGCGCTTATACCGGAATCACCCGGATCAAGAACTGTTTTTACCTCTACGAAGACCAAGGTCTTGTCCGGTGCTAAAGCAATAATATCCAATTCGCCACGATTGATCTTGTGATTCCGGTCTACTACCGAATACCCAAGGCATTTCAGGTATTCGGCGGCAAATAACTCCCCTTCACGGCCTGTTTCAAGATGGTTTCTTGTCATATCAAAATAATTTTATACCTCCAATCTCAATTTAAAATAGCTTTTTGGGCTCTCTTGAAAACAAGTTGAAATATGGTTTTGGTGGTATGATACAGCGGATGAAAGACACTTACCGCATTTGGAAAATTTGTCGCATCTTCCACGAAAGAGAAATAGCAGAGGAAATGGACGCTATCCGCATTGAGCACCCAGATTGGACTGAGGCCTCAGTCTACTCCCTGTGGATGAACGCAAGAGATTACTACATTCTCAAGGAGACCTTAGGGCGTTCCTACGTCAAAAGATGGTATCCAAAACAAAAATGGAATATAGATTCTGGCTCCGAAAGATTAAAACTTGATCGTAGATTACGAGAAGCAGAAGACACGATAAAAAACTGCATAAAGAGGGATTACATAAAAGAAAATCCTCAAAATAAAGACCTTGTTTGCTTAACTGGAGAGGGTAGGTTATTTGCTACTCGCCTTAAATTGTTAAACGCTTGGATAGAAGACATCCCTTGGACTTGGCGAACGATTGCTTGGTTAATACCGATAGGGTTGTCTATTTATGCGATTTACCTATCAAAAATGAAGTGATGACTGAATTAGACCATCAACTAATTTTCAAGAGAACCGTTCATTTCAACTTGTTTTCAAGAGAGCCAAATGTTTCACGCGAAACATTGTTTACATGGTAAAAACCCGATAATGCGATGGTTATCGCATTATCAGCTTGTTAAACATTTTACAGTGTTTCACATGTTTCACACTTTTCTGTCAAATTTAGGTCAATATTTTCGCTTTATTAAATAAAAAAACCTGATAAACAAGTAAATATGCATGTTTAACAGTGCATGTAGGTTTCATCGCATTATCGGGTTTTCCAAGTTTTCCGGGTTTTCTAAATTATTCAGATATCCGTTTTAGAAATAAAAACAGCCATCTACCTCTTCGAGGATGGCTGCATGACTTAGAACGTTTGATGACTCTTACTTCAGGTCGATCCCTATGCCGCCTTTAACTTTCTTTCTTAGGCTCATTGGCATAGCCAATGTCACTGCGACAGAAATAGCGATGAGCACGAAACCGTGCATCGGGATCTTAAAGTCGTAGAGGTAGAAAGAACAACCAGCTGCCACGAGAACCGACCAGAACGTCGTGAACCCGGCATAATACCGAGCGGCGTCGCTGAAGGCATCAGTCATGGCAAATATCGCGATGCCGATCGAGGCAACAAGCATTCCGCCAATGAGGCCGATCAGAGCTATTATCATCAGTAGATCTCCTATGAAATTTTCAATCCTTACAAATTAGCACAAATATGCCTATCTGTCAAATATGGAGGCCCGGCCTCCTTACTTAAGCGAGGAGCCGGCGGATGATCCGCTTTGTCTCTTCCGGTCCCGTAACCTTGAGGCAGGGGACGCCGGTCTTTTTGGCCGGGTAATCGTTTCCGCCGGGAAAGATCGCGTCGCCGATGAACAAAACGTCATTTTTGGGAAAATGGTGAAGATTAAGGAAACGGCGAATGGCGTGGCCTTTGTCGATCCCTTTTTCGGTGATATCCACCGATGTCAGCCCTCCCTCGCGCACTCCAAACGACGGGAGCGATTTTTGGAGCATCCGGACCAACTTCGGCCGAATGTCCGAAGTGCGATTCCATTTGCCCTTGGCCCGCAAGGGAGCGCGTTGGCCCAAGGCGGAGAACGTCACTTGGCTGCCGCGGTCTTCGATCTGGGGACCATAGAGACGCTTGGGCGGAACGAAACTGGCCTTGGGAAGAGCGGCTTTGATCGATCGCTTGATGCGCTCTCGGGCGGCGGGGGATAGTTTGAGATCGTAAACCTTGCGCCAACCTCCGCGGTAACGGTAAAGAGCGGATGAGTTCGTCGTGAAAAGGAGAAGGTTTTCGAACTTCGGACGGAAAGGAACCATTGGCGCGACCACTTGAGAACGAAACAGAGAGAGCTTGCCGCCCCCCGCGATCGCCACTGTCTTCTCCCGCGTGAGCGCCGAAAGAAGCCGGGCCGCTTCACGATCCAGCGGCTGCTTGCTTTTCACGAGCGTTCCATCCAGATCGAAGAAAATAGCCTTTGGCGCATCATGCCTGTTCATTGTCTGTTTGTATTCTAGCGCTTTTTTTTGTTTAATTAAAAAGCAAACATTTCTATGGCGAGAAAGAAAAAAAAGACGGAGCCGGATAACGGGGAGCGTAAGGAGAAAAGAGCCGAGCGAGAGGAGAACGTTTCGCCTCTCCACCCGGAAACAAAAAAGAGCATCTGGGTCGTGGTCTTTGCGGGGCTCGCCGTGATCTTTACCCTAGCCGCCGTCGGCACCGCCGGCCCCTGGGGGGCGGCTTTTTACTCGCTTTTCGAAAAACTTTTCGGCTGGGGTTATTTCCTGCTGCCGGCCGTCGCCTTGATCATAGTCTTCGCTCTCCTCGCTCCCGAACAAAAAAAACTTTTCCGCTCGACCTTGATCGGCGGCGCCGTTTTCATTTTGGCCGCCCTGGGATTCATTGACATCGTGGCGCCCGGAAACGGCGGTTGGATCGGCTCTTTCGTGGGTATGCTCAAAACGCCTTTCGGCGTGCCGGTCGCCCTCATCATCACGATCGCCGCCATGATCGTTTCCTTTCTCGTCATCGTGAACAGGCCCTTGAAGCTCGGCCGCAAGAATGAGGAAGAAAAAGATATCGAAATGCCGGAAGTGAACCTACCGCAGGAACCGGAACCGATGGAAGAGGAAGGGGGTGAATCGCCCAAAGAGGGGAAAAAGAAAAAGGGAAAAGAACCGGAAGTACTGGCGGAATTGCCGATGCCGAAGATGAACGCAACGCCAAAGCATATAAAAAACTACGTTCCGCCGCCGCTCTCGCTCCTTTCCTCGACGACCGAGAAACCGACGATCGGTGACCTCCGGGCCAACGCGAATGTCATCAAACGAACGCTCGACAGTTTCGGCATCCCCGTCGAGATGGGGGAGATCAATGTCGGCCCCACCGTCACCCGCTATACATTGAAACCCGCCGAGGGCGTAAAACTTTCGCGCATAACGACTCTGAACCAGGATCTGGCGCTCGCCTTGGCCGCCCATCCGATCAGGATCGAGGCGCCCATTCCAGGCAAGTCGCTCGTCGGCATCGAGGTGCCGAACAAGGCGGCGGCCGTCGTCCGCCTTGGGAGCCTGCTTCTTTATCCGGATTTCCAGAAAGCGGGCGAACTGGCCTTTCCCATAGGCCGGAACGTTTCGGGCGAACCGGTCTTCAAGGATATCGCCAAAATGCCCCACCTTCTCGTCGCCGGCGCGACCGGCAGCGGAAAATCCATCATGATCCACTCTTTGATCATATCGCTCCTTTATAAGAACTCGCCGGAGATGCTGCGGCTTCTTATGATCGATCCGAAACGCGTGGAGCTCTCGATCTACGGCGGCATCCCGCACCTCCTCGCCCCCGTCATCACCGAGAACAAAAAATCCATCGGCGTTCTGCGGTGGGCGATCCAAGAAATGGACCGCCGTTACCAGCTCCTTCTCGAGGCCGGCTCACGCGACATCAAAAGTTACAATG
>CAYRVA010000026.1:0-6512 GCA_964427645.1 uncultured Candidatus Saccharibacteria bacterium
TTTTTTTGTTGTTACCTGCACCACCGCGATCTACGCTTGCGTCTTCTCCTGCAGCGTCAGATGTGTACAAGAGAGCAGACATAAAGAGGCCTTTTGAACGGCACGGGCAATAAGCCGTCGTTCTTTAAGACCAGGACCGGCACGGGGAGTCCTATTTCGGAAGCGGTGTCCCGCAAGATGTCTCCCACCAACCCCGAACCGCCCATGCCGCAGACAACGACGCCGTCCGGCCGCAACCCGTTCATTTTTCCGAGGTTCGTCGTCTTCGCCGCCTTGGGATTTAGCTGGGACGACAGTGCAGAGATGTTTTTTCCGAAGGTATCCATTGGAGAAATTGTTCCGTTACAATTTTAATCCAGAACCCGGACCTTGGCGACGTACCAATCGGATACATTGAGGAAACGGTCCGCCGGCCGGCTGAGCGGATCGGTTTTGAGCCCACCGAGGTTCGAAGTATGGTAGTAGTCGTAAGGCAAGGAAAAGAGGAAGACGGCCGGTACGTCGTTCAGTATCAGGTTCTGGGCTTGCGTGAGATCACGTACCTGGGTCGATGAGCTAACAGTACTGCGGGCGGCTTCGATCAGTTTGTCCACCGACGGGTTTTGGTAAAGGGCGAGGTTTGAACCCGGATAGTTCACCTGCGAAGAGTCCCAGAAGGGGAAAAGATCGTTCGCGTTCTCGAGAACGTTACCAAAAAGCAGCGCTTCATAGTTACGGGACTCGATGGTCGCATCCGTTGGATCTTGGGGATCGAAGGTCAGGATTTGCACGCTGTCCACGCCGGCCACTTCCCAATCGGCGCCGATCTTATCCGCCGCCTGCTTCAGAAAATCCGTATCGGGGACGGTGAGCGTGATGTCGATCGGGGCGCCCTTGTTCTTCGTTTTCCAAGCGGCGATCAATGAAGCAGCACTGCTCGTCGCTTGCCCGGCCGGGGTGATCGAGGTAGACGTTCCGGCGAGCCAAGGGCCGTCAACAGTGCTTGCACCCGGGATCTGATCCAAAATACCGGGGATATCGATCGCTTCAACGAGAGCCGTTCTTAGTTCTTGATCGGCGAGAATGGGATTGGCCGTTTGATTGAAGAAAACGGCGTAATAGTTCGGCAGAGGAAGCTTATCTTGGATCACTCCCCGCAGGGTTCTCGCTTCGACGTCGAGGGGCAGCAGTGTCCCGTAACCCTGGATCTCGTGGCGACCCAGAGCTTGGGTCGCGTCCGCTTGGTTTTTATAGAAATCCAGATAGAAGTCGGGGATGTAGGGTTTCTTTCCGGCGTAGTCGGGGTTCACAACAAGGTGATACTCGCTGATGAAGCCGTTTTTGCCTTTGCTGAAGCTATCGAAACGGTAAGGGCCGCTGCCCACCGGCTCCAAATTGTAGTCCGAGAGCCGGAAGTTCTCCGGCGGTATATCTCCCCAAATATGCTTGGGTATCACAAGCAAGCGTTCGATGTTGCCGAGGAAAAAGGCGTAGGGTGCGGTCAGGGTAAACCGTACCTGGATCTGGCTGACCCGTTCGACGTTCACGCCGGCAAAGTCGCGGGCGAGCGGCGAATTGGTCGCCGGATCCTCGATGGTCTTCACGGTGTAAACGACGTCATCGCTCGTAAGCGGTTCGCCGTCGCTCCAGACCAAATCCTGATGCAGTTTAATGTCATAAGTCGTCCCATCCGCGCTCACGTCGTAGCCGGACATTAAATTGCCGAGGTTGTTGTAAAGGAGGGCGCTCGCTTCCTGGTCGATCGGGTTTCCCGAGACCGCCGGATTCAAGGCGACCGGTTGGCCGACGAAGCCTTCGTGGAAGTTCCCGCCGACTATCGGTACGTCATGGCCGCGTTCGGCGACCGTCAGTCCAGCCGACAGTGCAGCGGAAAACACCAGAACGAATATGGCGCCGAAAAAAAACTTATTTTCGCGCGAGCTGAACGCCCGAATTATTTTCTTTAAAAAACCCACTGGCTTAAAGGACCAAGTTCAAAATGGCGAGGACGGCGAATATCGCCGCTGCCACAATGGTCGCCCAATAAATGCTCTTCTCGAGCCCGCGGCGGGTCTGGTAAGGCGTTGCTCCGGCGCCGCCGAAAATGCCGGAAAGACCGCTCGTACGATCCTGGACCAAGATCAGAACGATCAAAACTATCGAAACGACTATTTGAACTGCAATGAGCATGGTTTTATTTTGCGCTCCACTTGGCGGTGAGGCCGACGACGGCGTTCACGACGCTCACGATGAGCGTGGCAAGTAAAAGCGGCAAGTATCCTTGAATGGTAATCGCCGTACTTAAAGTGTCAAGCAGATAAAGGGAGAGCGCGTTGATCACGATGGTGAAGAGCCCGAAGGTCAGTATGACGAGCGGACCGAGGAGTAATTTCAGGATCGGCCGTATGAAAGTATTGATTACAGTGAGGATCAAGGCCGCGATCGCAAGCGCGGTAACATCGCCGCTGAACGAGAATCCAGGGATGAAATAAGCGGCGGCGAGGATGGCGACGGCGTTCGCGAAGAAGTGGATTATGAAGCGGCCAAGGAACTTCATTTTATCTTACCGATGCGTCGAAAACGGCCATTTTCTGGTTGAACTCTTGGTTCAGCTGATCTATTGTGGCGGCCTTGTCGTTCACGGCTTTCAGGGCCTTGGCGACCGCTTTGTCGTTCGTCTGGTTGCTCACCGCAATGGAGTGGGCGAGGGCGTTAAGAAAATCGTTCAGGGAGCCGGTATAGGCTATGAACTCGGAGACGAGCGACAGCTCGACGGCTACGGCTTCGTAGGCCACCTGCTGGCTTTTTGAGGAGTTGATGGTCGCGAGCGCTTCGGTCATCTGTTGGAGGTCTTGGGAGAGAGAAAGGGATTTTTCGTAAGCCACGGCGTTCGCCGTCCGGGCGTCGTTGATCGCCGCGAGAACTGTTTCGGTGTCGCCTTGGGACTCGGCTGCGTTCGCTGCTTGGATCTTTTGGTTAACGGTGCCTGTGAGCGTGACGATCTCCTGGCTCACTCCCGCCGCATTTCGCCTCGCCTCGGTAAAACTTGCCGGTACGGTCGTTTTCCCCGAAGCGCTGACGAAGTAAGCGATGGCAATAACAATTATGACGACCGGTAGCCAGACGTAGCCGATCTTTTTCATGGCCTTTTGATGGCTCATTTTAACGGTTAAATGATAACCGGTATTTTCCCCTTTGTCATCTTGTGATAAGCTCCTTTTGAAGGCGGGTATCGTATATCGGTATTACCTCAGCTTTCCAAGCTGATGAGAGGGGTTCGACTCCCCTTACCCGCTCAAGTTTCTTGAGGCTGCGGCCGGCCTCGTCGAATATTAGTTCGTTTAATAGAGTGAAACTCCGGTACTCGTCCCTAAGTTGGGATTTGGGCCTGCAAGGGGACCGTTCCATTCGGGTATTTTGTCCGGAGAATCGAAGTCTTCCCGCCTTATTCTGAAGTTAACGGCTTAAAGCATGCCCTGATAGACAGAGGCCAGATTTTAATGTAACGTTACACCGCGTTACACTATTCGTTATAGAATATAGAAACAAAGGGGATTTTACGTCGTTCTAGCATATGGAAGATGAACGTGAATTAGTCACAAAGGCGAAAAAAGGAGACAGCACTGCCTTCGGCGCCCTTTATGACAAACATCTCCCCGCAATTTACCGTTTTATACTGGTTAAGGTCGGCGGCCAAAAAGGAGTGGCCGAGGACCTAACAGCCGAGGTCTTCCTGAACGCCTGGCGCAACGTCAGCCGTTTCGAGTTCAAGGGCTACCCCTTCTCGAGCTGGCTTTACCGCATTGCTCGGAACACCGTGATCGATCACTACCGAACGGCGAAAAAGAACGTGAATCTGGAATCGGTCCCCGAAGAAATGTTCGCCGAAAGATCGGAGGTCGGCGATAAAATGGATACCGATTTCGGGATTCGGAGCATCCAGGTCCATCTCGCCCGCTTGGAGCCGGTCTACCAGGATGTTCTCCTCATGAAGTTCGTTGAGGAGATGTCCAATCGCGAGATCGCGGCAGCGCTCGAGAAGAGCGAAGGAGCAGTTCGGGTCATTCAGCACCGCGCTCTGAAGCAGTTAAAGAAATCCATCGAAGAAGCTTGAAGATGAAAAACGATATTTTGGAACAATTGAAAAGCTTGAAAACTATCGTCCCGGACGCCGATTTCGCGTTCAGGACGAAGCGTACCGTTTTGGCCATCCCCACCCCTGGAATGCGGTGGGACTTTTTGGCCGCTTGGCCGAAGGTGACCCTGGGGGTCGCGGTGCTCGCTGTCTTGGTGGTGGTTCTGGGGGTGCCGGGGGCGCCCAAGGCGGTTCCCATTGCGAGCGCCGAGGCATTGAATAACGAGTTCACCAATTTAAGCATAAACATAGAGGTCAAGCAGATCTCCTATAATCAAAATACCAACCAGGCGATCGCCTCCGCCCTTTCTGAGATCGGCAGCACTAAAGCCAACCACTTGAATCCTGCGGTGCTCGAAGCCGAAAGCCAAAGCGTCGATCCTAATGTTCCGGCAAGCAACCCGCAGATCGACGATCTTTTGAAGCAAGTTTCCCAATAAGAACCATGACCAAGAAAACCCTAACATTCGTTCTGGTGCTTTTAAGCAGTTCGTTTTTCGCTTTACCGGCGGCGTTCGCGCAGACGTCCCCGGCCGGGCAGGCCTCCGGTTCCAACATCCTCCAGGACGTCCAGTCGGCGATCCAAAGCCTGGTGTCGGCCAAGGATACGGGCAACACGAACGACGTGGCGCTCCGGATAACCGCCTTTGAGCAGGTTCTCGCTCTTTCAAAAAGTGAAACTCAGAACTATGAACTGAAGCTCGTAAATGCCGTCGCGGACAAGAAGTACGACGCTTGGAAGAACGGAATATTGGACTCCTTGAGCCAGGCGCTCGCTTATTACGATGCGGAAGACCAGTTGGTGAACGGAACTTCGACGATAACTACCGGCGACATAAAACAGATCGCCGCCGATTTCGAGAACTGGCGGGGAGCGACCTACTTGCCGCTCGTTGAACAAATTCAGGACTTCCTTTTGGTCTCGCAGGAGGCCGATGCGGTAAAGACGGCTAGTACGCGCCGCACAAAGATAATGAACGACCTGAACAATCTCGGTTTGCCGGCGGTCACGAACTCCAAAACCATCAACGGTGATTTGGACGACGCCGGTAAAATGATCTCGGCGGCCGGGGAGCTTAACAAGCAAGCAGCCGACCTATTTTTCGATCTTTATGCCAATGCTACTTCGAGCAAGCCGAACGCCGAAAGCGCGACCGGGACGCCGAGCTCCACTGTTTCTTTAGAGGCCACGCCCCTCGACCTTACGGCCACCAGCTCGGCGAGCGGTGCCGCGAGTTCGACGGCCACTTCCACGGATTTAAGCGCCTCTTCCACTGCCCCGGTCGGGCAGGCGACCACCACGGTCGCTACCTCTTCCAACTCGATATCAATCAAAGGGCTGGTCAAAGCGTCCTTGGATAGGATCCGGAACGCTTACCAGGACTTTATTGATATCAGCAACTTAGTGAGGGGGTTGCTGAAGTAGGGTTAAAGAACAAAAAATCCCGACCGAAAGTCGGGATTTTTTGTTTGTATCGATCGATACTTCGCTATTTGACCGCTTCCTTGAGAAGCTTGCCAGCGCGGAACTTCGGTTTCGTTGAAGCCGCGATCTGGATCTTTTCACCCGTTTTCGGGTTCACGCCCATTCTCGCAGCGCGCTTCGCCACTCGGAAAGTGCCGAATCCGGCGATCGCCACTTCTTCACCGCGAGACAGGGTCTTCACGATGGTGTCGAAGACCGCCTCCACGGCCTGCTGGGCCTGCTTTTTGGTCTCGGTGCCGGCCGCTTTTATGACCGCCTCCACCAATCCGTCCTTTTTCATGAATTTTTCTTAATTTAGCGTCTGATTTCCGACCTTTGTTTGATTGCTGGCATTATACCAAATCAGCCTCAATTTTACTACCTTTTCCTACCTTGCGTACTCCACCGCTTTCACTTCGCGGATGACCGTCACCTTTATTTCCCCGGGGTATTGGACGTCGGTTTGGATCTTCTGGGCGATCTTTTTCGCGAGCTCCAGGGCCCCGAAATCGTCGATTTTCTCCGGAACGACGAAGACCCTGACCTCGCGCCCGGCCGAAACGGCGTATGACTGCTTTACCCCATCGAAGCCGTTGACGGCCTTTTCGATGTCCTCAAGCCGCTTGATGTATTTTTCGAGAGTATCGCGGCGGGCGCCCGGCCGAGCGGCCGAGATCGCGTCCGCGGCGGTCACCACGTAAGCTTCCGGAGTAGCGTAGGGGTACTCTTCGTGGTGGGATTCCATCGCGTGGACCACTTCTTCCGGAATGTTGTACTTTTTGAGCAGTTTGCGGCCGATTTCGACATGGGTTCCTTCCACCTCGTGGTCGATGGCCTTGCCGATGTCGTGCAGCGGCGCCCCTTTCTTCGCCGTGTCGACGTTCAGGTGAAGCTCGGCAGCGATCATGCCGGAGATATGGGCCATTTCTATAG
>CAYRVA010000027.1:0-6386 GCA_964427645.1 uncultured Candidatus Saccharibacteria bacterium
TGCAGGAACACTCCGTCGTGATGATCCGCGGCGGACGCGTTAAGGACCTGCCGGGCGTTCGCTACCATATCGTCCGCGGCGTCCTCGACACCCAAGGCGTGACATCCAGGAAACAGCAGCGCTCGAAATACGGCGCGAAGCACGCCAAATAACATAAAAATGAGAAGGAAAAGCTTTAAAAAGAACGAACATAAATCGGATTACAACTACGACCGCGTCGACGTCGGCCGATTCATCAACTATTTGATGGAAGACGGCAAGAAGGCGACGGCCGAGAAGGTCTTTTACGGGGCTCTTGCCGCGATCGAGAAGGAAACGAAGGAAGATCCGATAAAGACCTTCGAGAAAGCTCTCGAAAACGCGACTCCGATGCTCGAGGTCGCCTCGAAGCGCATCGGCGGAGCGAACTATCAAATCCCGCGCGAGGTCAGGCCCGAAAGGCAGTTCTTCCTCGCCACGCACTGGATCATCAACGCCGCCCGTTCGAAAAAAGGCAAACCAATGGCCGCGAAACTGGCTGAGGAGCTGATTTTGGCCGCCAAGAACGAGGGAGCAGCGATCAAGAAGAAGCAGGATACGCACCGCATGGCCGAGGCAAACCGAGCTTTTGCGAGTTACTTGAGGTAGACCGATATTTCCGTATGCCCAGACAATACCCAATAGAAAAGGTACGCGATTTCGGCATCATTGCCCACATCGATGCGGGGAAAACCACCACTTCGGAGCGGGTGCTTTTTTATACGGGCGTTTCTCATAAGATCGGCGAGGTCCACGAGGGCGATACGGTGATGGACTGGATGGAACAGGAACGCGAGCGCGGTATCACGATCACTTCCGCCGCCACGACCTGTTTCTGGGTACCGACGTACGACAAAGGCAACAAGGAGCGCGAACACCGGTTCAACATCATCGACACTCCCGGCCACATCGATTTCACCGTCGAGGTGAAACGCTCGATGCGGGTCTTGGACGGCGCAGTCGTAGTTTTCGACGGTGTGGCGGGCGTCGAACCGCAGTCCGAGACCAACTGGCACTATGCGGATGAATATCACGTGCCGCGTATGTGCTTCATCAATAAGCTCGACCGGACGGGTGCGAGCTTCGATAACAGTTTCAAATCCATTTTGGAACGCTTGACGCCGAACGCCGTCGCGCTCCAGATACCGATCGGCCTCGAGAACAACTTCGAGGGCATCGTGGACCTTTTGACCATGAAGGCCTACCGCTTTGAGGGCGATAAGGGCGAAAAGATCGTGGAAGGGGAAGTGCCGGCCAATTTGAAAGAGGATGCCGCGGCGCGCCGCCACGACCTCATCGAAAAGATCGTCGAAAAGGACGACGCTTTGATGGCGGAGTATCTGGACGGCAAGGAGCCGGCTTTGGCCGATTTGAAACGCGTGCTGCGCAAAGCGACCATCGCAAACGAGCTCGTGCCGGTCATCTGCGGCAGTGCTTTGAAGAACAAGGGCGTCCAGCTGATGCTCGATGCCGTCGTCGATTATCTGCCGTCTCCGGCGGACCTCCCGCCCACGAAAGGCACTAACCCGACGACTCATGCCGACGAAGAGCGCCACCCGAAGGACGACGAGCTTTTGGCGGCCCTCGCTTTCAAGGTTGCCGCCGATCCGTTCGTGGGCTCCCTGACCTATTTCCGCGTCTATTCCGGTACCCTGAAACGCGGCAGCTATATTTTGAACTCAACGAAGAACAACCAGGAGCGCATCGGCCGCATCGTCCGGATGCACGCCAATCACCGCGAGGAGGTGGAAGAGATCTATGCGGGCGACTTAGGCGCGATCGTCGGTTTGAAGAACACGACGACCGGCGACACACTGACCGATCCGGAGCATCCGATCATCCTCGAATCCATCACTTTCCCCGAGCCGGTCATCGACGTCCGTATCGAGCCGAAGACCAAGGCCGACCAGGAGAAAATGGGCATCGCTTTGCACCGCTTGGCGGAAGAAGATCCGACTTTCCGGGTTTCTGGCGATCCGGAAACGGGGGAGACCATCATCGCCGGGATGGGCGAGCTGCACCTCGAGATCATCGTCGACCGGATGAAGCGCGAATTCGGCGTTGAGGCGAACGTCGGCCGGCCCCAAGTGGCCTACAAAGAGACCATCAAGGGCAAGGCCGAAGCGGAAGGCAAATACATCCGCCAGTCCGGCGGCCGCGGCCAGTACGGCCATGTTTGGCTCAAAGTCGAACCGATGGAGCGCGGCGCGGGCTTCGAGTTCGTGGACTCCATCAAAGGTGGCTCCATCCCGCAGGAATTCATTCCGGCCGTCGAGAAAGGCATTCGCGAGGCTTTGAATCGCGGCATTCTGGCCGGCTATCCTTTGATCGACCTTAAGGTGACGCTTTTCGACGGATCTTTCCACGAAGTGGACTCTTCGGAATTCGCCTTCAAGATAGCCGCTTCGATGGCCCTCCAGGAAGGGTGCAATAAAGCGAAACTCATCCTCCTCGAACCGATCATGAAAGTGCAGACCATCGCGCCGCCGGATTACCTCGGCGACGTGACGGGCGATCTTTCCGCCAAGCGCGGCCGCATCAAGGCGATGGGCGAGCGCGGAACGGTTCGGGTCATCGACGCCGACGTTCCCTTGGCCGAAATGTTCGGTTATTCGACCGCCCTCCGTTCCATGACCCAAGGGCGCGGTTCTTTCAACATGGAGTTCAGCCACTACGAGGAGGTGCCCCAAAATGTCGCGGCGGCCATAATCGAAGGGAGGAAAAAATGAAGCGCGGGTTGACTTTTGGACGGCAATCCGGAATTATTGATGATACCAAGTGTTATACTAAAGAAGTAAAAATAAGGTCGAAAACAATCAATTAAACAACAATGGCAGAAAAAGAAAAATACGTCAGGAGCAAGCCTCACGTGAACGTCGGAACGATTGGTCACGTGGACCATGGGAAGACGACCCTTACGGCCGCCATCACCCACGTCCTGCACATGAAAGGTCTCGCGAAGAAGGAGGAAGCCGTCGATCAGATCGACAACGCTCCGGAGGAAAAAGCGCGCGGTATCACCATAGCGCTCCACCACTCGGAGTACGAGTCCGAAAAGCGCCATTACGCGCACATCGACGCCCCCGGTCACGCTGACTATATCAAGAACATGATCACGGGCGCCGCCCAGATGGACGGTGCGATCCTCGTCGTCGCGGCCACGGACGGCCCGATGCCGCAGACCCGCGAGCACATCCTCTTGGCCTACCAAGTGGGCGTGCCGAAGATAGTCGTGTTCCTCAACAAGTGCGACATGGTGGACGATCCGGAGCTGATCGACCTCGTTGAATCCGAGGTGCGCGAGCTCCTCAAGAAATACCACTTCGACGGCGACAACGCGCCGGTCATCCGCGGTTCGGCTTTGAAGGCTCTCGAGGCGAAATCCGCCGACGATGAGGCCGCCAAGCCGATCTTGGACCTCGTGAAGGCTCTCGATGACTATATCCCGGATCCGGTTCGCGACACCGACAAGCCGTTCCTTATGCCGATCGAAGACATCTTCTCGATCGAAGGCCGCGGCACCGTCGTGACGGGCCGCGTGGAACGCGGCGTCGTCCACGTGAACGACGAAGTCGAAGTCGTCGGCTTGAAGCCGACCGCGAAGACCGTCGTCACGGGCATCGAGATGTTCCAGAAGACGCTCTACGAAGGCCAGGCGGGCGATAACGTCGGCGTGCTCTTGCGCGGCCTCAAGAAGGAGGACGTGGAGCGCGGCCAGGTCATCGCGAAACCAGCTTCCGTAACGCCGCACACCGAGTTTTCGGCCGAAGTTTATGTCCTTTCCAAGGAGGAAGGCGGTCGCCATACTCCGTTCTTCAACGGTTACAAGCCCCAGTTCTACATCCGCACGACGGACGTGACTGGTGAAGTGACCTTGGCCCAGGGGACCGAAATGGTCATGCCGGGCGACACGACGAGCGTTACCGTGAAGCTTATCGCTCCGGTAGCTCTCGAAGAGAAGCAGCGCTTCGCCATCCGCGAAGGCGGCAAGACGGTCGGCGCTGGTGCGGTCACGAAGATCCTGAAGTAAAAACGAAACTCAGCTCTTTATCACTCCATGGCGAAAAAAGACGAGCAAGTTCAAAACGGACTCCTGCGGATAAAGGTGAAGGCCTATGATCCCAAGCTCATCGATAACTCGGTGAAGCAGATCATCGAAGCCATCCGGCGGCAGGGCGGGGAGGTCGTGGGACCGACGCCGCTGCCGACCGAGTTCAAGAAGTACACCGTGAACCGCTCAACTTTCGTGCACAAGAAATCGCGCGAACAGTTCGAGCTTCGGGTGCACAAGCGACTCGTGGACATCCTGAACCCGCAGCAGAAGATCATCGAATCCCTGACCGATCTGAACTTGCCTTCCGGAGTAGATGTGGAGATAAAGATGAGCTAGAAGAAAGATCCGCCGATGAGGCGGATTTTTCTTTGCGCTTTCTCGCGCTTGCAGTTCATGCGGCACGCCACTCGGCCGGACTCGCGCTCGCTAGGGCTCGTTGCCGAGTACGCCCACGGCCTACCCGAGCCTTATTCACCACAAGCGCAAGAAAGCTTCTCCAATATCGCTACTTTGGCGGTCTTCCAAAGAATGGGATTGGGATAAGGAGCGGCCTGCGGCCGTTCTGATTTTATGTTGCTAAAACGGCTGGTGGGCGATACCTTAACCATGAGCCGTAAATTCAAAAGGAGGAAAAATGGGACCAGGTGATCACCGCGAATGGTTCGAATGTGATTGTTCCTGCCATGTAACTGGCGTAGAGCACCACATCTCACCATGTTGCAGCAAATGCAAATATTGCCGCAGAAGGATCAAATCCTCTGCGAGAGAAATCCACGCAAAAACATGTGACGCAAATCCGGCTAATAGGGAAAAAACCAGAAGGCCGCACAAGCTGAAATTCATTTAATTTGGCTGTTACCCCTCCTCATCCGGAGGGGTTTTTATTAATAAGGAGGGGCTGTTGACATATTTTAGCCAAATAGATTAGTATATACACAACAAAGAGACAGGTAGCCAAAAGGTAAAAACCGGGCTCGTCTCGGTGTTTTTTGTGAGCGAAGGTCCTTAAAAGGAAACCATGCCCCGTAGTACAACTTCGAATGATATCGAGGGGATGGTAGAATGGACTTCCAGGCCGAAAGACCTAATCACGATAAAGGTTAAAGGTTGTACTACAAGGGCATGCTTAAATTAAGCGGCACAAAACTTAAAATGACGCAGATCTGGCAGGGCGACATCGCCGTGCCGATTACGGTCGTTAAAGTGGATGAAAAAGCCGATCTTGGGGACCTCAAGACCGGCGATTTGGTTGCCGTGAGCGGCGTGAGCAAGGGCCGCGGTTTCGCCGGCGTCGTCAAACGCCACGGTTTCCATGGTGGTCCCATGACCCATGGTCAAAAGAACCGCCAGCGCGCCCCGGGTTCGAACGGTCCGACCGCTCCGCAGCGCACCATTCCCGGTCGCCGCATGGCCGGACATATGGGCGTGGAAAAAGTGACGGTCAGAAATCTGACGGTCGCCGTCGTCGAGACGGAACAAAGAACGGTGGCCCTCAAGGGAGCCGTTCCGGGAGCCGTCGGCGGGAAGGTGGAAATTCGGAAGAAATAACATGAAAGTCGCGGTTTTCGATAAAAACAACAAACAGGCGGGGGAGATGGATCTTCCTGAGAAATTTTTCGGCCGCAAATGGAACGCCGATCTGGTCCACCAGGTCATCGTTTCCTTCTTGTCCAATTTGCGCCGGCCTTGGGCGCACACCAAGGACCGCGGTGATGTCCGCGGCGGCGGCAAGAAGCCGTGGCGGCAAAAGCACACCGGCCGGTCGCGGCACGGTTCTTCGCGGTCTCCGCTTTGGATCGGCGGCGGCGTGACCTTCGGACCCAGGAACGAAAAATCCTACGAAAAGAAGATAAATAAGAAAATGCAGCGCCTGGCGCTTTGGACCGTCCTTTCGAAAAAATTGAAAGACGAAGTGAAGGTTATCGACGATCTCACGCTCGACGGCCCGAAAACCAAGAACGCGGCCGCGATATTGAACAAGTTCTTCGACAAACCGACGAGCTTGCTCCTCGTGGGCGCCAAAGCCAACAAAGACCTGCTCCGCGCGGCCCGGAACCTGCCGAAGGTCGAAGTGCGGACCGTGAACGATATCAACATTTACGATTGTGCGAGCCACAAATACGTCTTCTTCGAAAAAGAAGCGGTCAAAGAATTGATGGAAAAGTTCAAGTAAACCATGGCCATTTTCAAAAGAAAAACTAAAGAAGAAACCAAGCCGACCGCGGCCCCGGCGGAGATCAAGGAGGCGAAGGCCCCGATCTCGACCGCCGCTCGCCGGCCGAACTACGCCGTCTTGAAGCGCCCTTGGATATCG
>CAYRVA010000028.1:0-6292 GCA_964427645.1 uncultured Candidatus Saccharibacteria bacterium
GGCGTCTCACTGACCAATCCGCTCTGCACGAGCGGCGACACCACCTGCTCGAACGGGACTGTGGAAGGTTTGGTCCACTCGATCGTAAATTGGCTTTTCGTGATCGCGACGCCGATCGCCGTCGGTATGATAATCGTTGGTGCCATCCAAATGCTCACGGCCGCCGGGAACGAAGACCGCTTCGCGACTGGCAAACGGACCGTTCTTTACGCCGTGATTGGCTATGCTATAATTCTCATCGGTTGGGGGATAACATCCATCATCCAAAGTCTGCTAAGTCAATAAAGGTCGAGCTCGAACGAAAGCGCAACCTATGAAAATGACAAAATTGGGAAAGACGTTGGTAGCGGCAGCTTTGGCGGTCGCCGTCGTCTCGCCGCTCGCGGCCCTGGCTCAGGTTTCCGGAATTACGGCCGGCTTGCAGGTGACGACCTACACGTCTCTCACTCAAACGACGGGGACTTTGGCCTACGTCGTGAACTGGATCATCACGATCTTCTGGATTCTCACGGTCTTGTTCCTTATCTGGGCGGCTGTTTTGTACCTCACGGCCGGCGGTAACGACGAAAAGATCGGCGAGGCGAAGAAGCGCGTTGTTTACGCCATCATCGCCGCGGCCATCGCCCTTCTCGCGACTGCTTTGGGACCGATCGTCCAGAACCTGCTCGGAGCGCACTAACTAAGAGTGCTTTGAAAAACAAACTCCCCGGCCGGGGGTTTGTTTTTTTTAAATGAAGGTGTATTATTAAGACAAATATGTTCAAACGAATCTGGTTAGTCGTGGCGGGTCTTGTTGCGCCGACGGCGGCGCTCGCTGACACGTCGAGTCCGATCACCTCGATTTCGGACGTGCAAACCACCCTAATCAACTGGACCAACTGGCTCATCAATATATTCTGGATCCTCACGGTCGGCATGCTCGTCTGGGCGGCCATCACGTTCCTCACGGCCGGTGATAACGACGAAAAGATCGGCAAGGCCAAGAAAATGATACTTTATGCGGTGATCGCCGCGGCCATCGCCCTTCTCGCGACTGCTTTGGGACCGATCGTTTCCCACGTCCTTCAGGGGAAATAAGACTATGGCGGCATTTCTGAAGCGATACGAAGCCGCCGTTTTTGTTTTGCTCGTTCTTGTCAGCCTGGGGCTGCATCTTTATCGGCTGAACGTCCCCGCCGAACCGGTCTTCGACGAGGCTTATTTTACGACCTACGCCGCCGACAACGTTCTGAGAAACGTCTTCTTCGACGTTCACCCGCCCCTCGGAAAATGGATCTACGCTCTACCTCTTTTCTTTTACCCGACCGCCGACCTTTCGGGGGCAGATTACGTCACCTTCGGTCACAACCCGACGACGGGGACGCTCCAAACGAACTATAACCCGGCTCCTTTCGGTAACTTTCCTTACGTACCTCTCCGCCTCATCGGAGTCCTTTCCGGTCTTCTGCTTTTGGCCGGATTTTACATGCTCATCCGGACGCTGGCCGGTCCGATCGCGGCCATGGCCGGGACCTTCCTCCTTGTTTTCGAAAATTCCCTCCTTTTGGATACCCGTCTTGTCCTCATGGATGGATTGTACATTTCCGCTGCTCTATGGGCGCTTTATTTCTTCTTCAAAGAGCGGCCGCGGTTCTTGCTCGCGGGCGCGCTTTTCGGCCTGGCCCTGGCCGTGAAACTTACGGCGATAGTCTTCATTGGTCCGGTACTTTGCGCCCTCATAATCGGCGAACGTAAACGCTTTTGGTCGTTCACTATCGCTGCCGCCGTAGTTCTTCTCGTCGCCGAATTCGGTTTGAGCGACGTTATCCTCCGTCCTCAGCTTTCCCTCGCTTACGATGTTAAAAATTTCGGTTGGCCGATCCTCGAGAGGATCGCCGGATTTGCAAGCAGCAGCTCTTCATGGATAGTCACGGCCGCCAAATCCACGCTTGTGAACGGCCTCCTGATGGTCACCGGCTACCTGGGCAGCACCACCGGCCACCCTTTAATGAGCCCTTGGTATACCTGGCCCTTCATGTGGAAACCAATGGCCTTTAACAATCGGATAACGCTCGTCGGCAACCCGTTCGTCTGGCTTGGTTCGACCGCAGCTTTCATCGGTGCTTTCGCATTCCTCGTCTCGGAAGGCATAAAAAGGCGCTTCAATGAGAGATACAAACTCCTCCTTTTTCTGGTCGTAGGCTACATCTCCTGCCTCGTTCCCTTTTTTACCCTGGTTCACCGGGCGACGTTCCTCTACCACTACTTCCCGGCCCTGATCTTTGCGATCGCCATCATGGGCGTCCTGATCGGCAGATTGATAGAGAAAAATGACCTATCCGCCCGGCTGGCCCTGATCGCCGTCGCCGTCTTGACCATCACCGGCTTCCTCGTCGTCGCTCCCCACACTTACGGCCTTTAGAAAATAAAAACGGGCACGAGGAGATCCTCATGCCCGCCGAGCTTATGCTCGATGAAATGAACTTAGTCAGTTGACGACCGCATTTTCGAATTTAGTGGTCTCACTGACTTTCTTGACCTGCTTCTGAACGACCGGTTTTACCGAGACGTCAACCTTTTGTTGTGCGTTGGCTCTTGGCCTGATCGAAAAATCGGCGAAGACCTTTGTCGTAGAAGACAAATAGAGACTGCGATAGCCACTACCTGTCGCCGGCAACGTCCCGAAGCCTGGCACCGGGTGGCCCGCCGTATCAATCAAGGTGTTGTTCGGCAAGGCTGTGTACCGCCGACCGTCCT
Source organism: uncultured Candidatus Saccharibacteria bacterium (assembly GCA_964427645.1). Lineage (GTDB taxonomy): Bacteria > Patescibacteriota > Minisyncoccia > UBA6257 > GWB1-50-10 > JAMCRC01. The sequence continues at coordinate 2,737 of CAYRVA010000028.1, forward strand.
AGAGTACTACGTCTATTGGTCCGCCCACTGGCTGAAAGTCGAAATTAACCCCTTCCGGAATCCTTAGCTCGCGCCAGGCGTTGTCTACCTTCAGTCTCCAACCACCGGTTAAACTCGCCGGATAAGCGATTGGATAGGTCGTGGAGACAGCCACTGGCGACAACGACATTGGCATGACATCATCACTCCCTGAAACTTGTTGGGTGGGTGTTTGCGATGCTTGCTGGGCCAGACGGCTTAATTCCGCTCGATCGGTCGTAAGACCGCCAGCTGGGGTTTTTGGACCAGGGTCAATGACCGGTGAGACCGTGTTATCTATCTTTGCGGGCCATTTCGTTACCATATTGAACGATTTGGGCAGCAAAAAAGAGATAAGGCTTGCGATCACCACTAGTGTCGCTATACCGGAAACAATCTTTTTCCACTTGCTTCCGCTTCCGGTTAGCGCGAGGGCAATGACAGCCACGATCCCGGTAAAGAACATTGCGGGATTATTGTTGATCTTAAGACCCGCTAAAGCCAAGATCATCACCGTTTCAACGACGAAGATCCCTTTCATGAATTTGATGTAATTCTCGATGCGGATCTTCAGTTTTTCCCTCTCAACGATCGCTTCTGTTGTACCACCCACGGCGGCTATAAGCGCAGCCAGGGGGGCACCAGCAATCGTGAGGAACGCCGTCACCAGCATCCAGATAATGCCGGCCACCGATATCCAGGGAGTGTAGTAAATCATACCGAAGGCGACCAAGAGTATTGGGAAAATCGCCGTTAAGGTCAGGATGTAGGCCAATCCACGGAGATAGAATCTGAAATCGCCCTCGTTTTCACCCTGTACCATTCGGTGTAGTGTGATGAAATCAGCGACTTCAGCGCTCGCTCCAGTGAAGATGTCCCACAAATGATCTACGATCAATCTAATTACAGCGACCATTCTTTCCATTTTTCTTTCCTCCTTATCGTCTGTTTCGCCTGGCAGCCCTGCGGCTGTCGAAGTGTTGGTTGACACGATGCAGTGATGCCTCTAACGGATCCAAAACCGGGTCCACCAGATCGTGTTCGACGTATTGATCGATCACATCGTGTTCTAGTTTGTAGAACATGTCATTGACCGCCTGGTGTCCTTCGTCGCCAGCTTTCCATTTGCTGGTTATGAATTCGACGAAAGCATCCCAGTCCTTATCATCGACTATCATAACCAAAACAACGAAGGTGTTCTCCTTACGGTCAGCGCCTTCTGGAGCCGGAGCAAACCACCAGTGATAGATCTCGTCGAATGTCGCTTGCTGCTCTGAATTTAGCTTCAGAAAACGGGAAACGAAACCCTTACGAGGATTATTCTTAGCGATTTCCTCAAAGAAACTTTTCAGGGAACCGCCCAAACCGGCCTTGCCTTCGCCCTTACCAGATTTTCCAGAGAAAAGGCTCACGATCCCGTGGTAAAGGGTGTCGCCGCCGGCGGCAGCCAAAATGTCACTGATCGCATCGCCGAGACTTCCTTCTCTTGCGGCATGAATATCCGCACCAAATCCCATAGACATAACACAAACCTCCTTCTTTTTGTTGTTTATTTCGGTTTTTCTAACAAATCAGATTATATTTCTAAGTTAAGAGCCTGTCTAAATAATAGCAGAAAATCTATAATTTGTCAAATATAAAAACCCTGATATAATCAAGGTGTTGCCCTCGTGGCGGAACTGGCATACGCGCAGCGCTTAGGACGCTGTCCCCTAAAGGGTTAGAGGTTCAAATCCTCTCGAGGGCACTATTTTCTCCTCCTGCCGTGGAAGGCCTGGTGGACCTCCCGGAGCTCTTTGTTCGTGAGATGAGTGTAGATCTGGGTCGTCGCGATATTCGCGTGGCCCAAAAGCGCCTGGACGGAACGGATGTCCGCCCCGTTCACGAGAAGATCGGTCGCGAAAGAGTGCCGGAGCTGGTGGGGATGAAGCTTTTTCGGGATGCCGGCGGCCCGGCCATAGTGGTCCACGAGGCGTTCCACCGCCCGGGTGGTGATGGGACCGATGACCTTGCCGGACTTGGTCAAACTCACGAAAAGCTTTTCTTCCGTATCCGTTCTTTTATCCAAATAGTTCTTGATGGCTTTCTTCGTCGAGTCGGCGAGGAAAACGACGCGCAGCTTGTCCCCCTTCCCGCGCACGGAAATTTCACCGCGCTCCAAGTCTAGGTAACGGGGAAGGGAACAGAGTTCGGCAAGACGGAGGCCGGTCGAAAAGAAGGTTTCGAGAACGGCCCGGTCCCGCAGGGCCCGCAAGGAGCTCCCTTTTGGAGCAGCAAGGAGGCGTTCGAGTTCGCCGTAATCCAAGACCTCGATGTCCCGGCGCGACACTTTGGGGAGCTCGATCTTGTCGGGCGCCAGGACCTCATAATCCCGCTTCAAAAGGAATTTCAAAAAATTGCGGATGGCGATGACGTAATAGCTTTGGGTGTTCTTTTTAATGTTCCGGCGGGCGAGAGAGACGCGGAAATCGCGGACGCTCGACTCCGTGATGTCCTTTATCTCCTTGATCCCGGCGTCTTTGATGAACAACTTCAGGTAGCGCTCATAGTTCTCGCGCGTCTTCGGGGAACGGTTTTTCTCTATCTCGAGGTAAGCGAGGTAGTCGTTTAAAAGTTTTTCGGCGCTGGGCATTTCATCTACATTTTACCACAATATTTTGCGACAGGTTCCGCGACGACGCTTGACGAAGAAATGCGGTCAAACTACCCTTCCCCTTGCTCAAAACGCGCGTTTGAGTTGATGGCCTGTCCCAGCACATTTCAGACATATAAACACCGAGGTGCTCCTTGAAACTGACTGACCAAGTTTCGGGTCTGTAATCTTAATCGGTCCCCTCAGGATGACATGGCATTCTGGGGGTCATTTTTTTTAACGGCCGCTTGCCAAAAGGGAAATCCTGCGATAGAATCTGGGAAATGCTCAAAAAGCGCCAGAAACAAAATACGATCAGCGACTTCCAGACCCACGAGTCGGACACCGGTTCGAGCCCGGTCCAGATCGCGCTTCTTTCGAAGCGCATAAAGGCTTTGGCCGATCACTTGAAGAAGAATCCGAAAGACTTCCACTCCCGCCGGGGGCTCTTGATGATGGTGGGCAAGCGCCGCCGTTTCCTTCAAAACCTGAAGGATAGGGACGAGAAGGCCTACGGCCGGCTCGCGAAGAAACTCGAACTGGAATAATGTCCCAAGAACATCCTTCCCAAAGAGTGGGCGTCTTCGTGGACGTCCAGAATGTTTACCATTCCGCAAAAAATCTCTATCATGCCCGGGTGAACTTCAAGGAGCTTTTGCGCAACGTCGTCGGGCGGCGTTCGCTTGTCCGCGCTTTCGCTTACGTGGCAAAGAGCGAGACGGCCGCCGGGGAGGAATCGTTTTTCGAGGCCTTGCAGAAAAGCGGCTTCGATTTGCGGATGAAAGACCTCCAGGTCTACCCCGACGGGACGAAAAAAGGCGATTGGGACGTCGGCCTCGCGGTCGACGCCATCCGTTACTCGCCGATGCTCGACGTGGTGATCCTCGTGACCGGCGACGGCGACTT